>JACCXA010000227.1 GCA_013697365.1 Chthoniobacterales bacterium | reverse complement strand
GGAATGCCCTGGCGCAGGCTGCGGGGATCGGTGCCAGCTTCGATCCGTTTGCGAACGAGGTGAATTTCCTTCTGGGCGCGTTTGTCTTCGAAGACGTAGGCGTGACCGCGTATCGCGGCGGAGCTCCCCTGCTCAGCGACAAGACGGTCCTGAGTGGGGCGGCTGGTCTTCTCGGCACCGAGGCTTATCACGCCGGCATTATCCGGAGTGAATTGTTCGACAAGAGAACCGCGAATCCCGGGCTTCTCGGCATCGTTCAGAAGATCTCTGATACGCGCGACCTGCTCGACGGCCCAGGCGATATGGATCAAGGGCTACTGCTTGGTGGCCAGGCTAATCTCGTTCCGACCGACCCAAATGGGCTGGTTTTCGCCCGCACGGTGCAGCAGGTCCTGAACATTGTTTACTTCGCGCAGGACGCCACCAGCGGCGGATTCTTCCCGAATGGGATTAATCCCGGGGTGCCGGTGAAAGGCCGCCCCGATAAGAAGGGCCGTTAATTGTTAATCAAGGCGGCGCCGTCGGGATTACTCCGGACGGCGCCGCATTGAGGTTTGATGCTGAGGGCAAAGCACCCTCCTTCGTTAGCCCGCCCATTTTGCGGATGCCTTGGCCAGTCTGGCTCTGGCTATAGCTTTCGAGGGTTTGATCCCTCCGTTTCAAACCCGAAGGTAAGGGGCCCCTGCCGGTCAATCACCAGATCCTTGTCTCGAACGATCACGCGCCCGCCGTCGCGCGGCTCCGCCACGATCGTCCCGGCTTGACGACGCGATTGGCGCCTGAATCGCCCCGAATCGATACCGGTGAGCGTGTGTCTTCTGTTTGTGCAGAGGATCCCACGATTTGGAGGAAGAAGAGTCCGGCCAGCAAACCAGCTCTGAGGGGAGGGGGGTTCACGCGAGATTCAATCAAACGGGGGGAAAGCAGGCAGGGCTGTACCTGCGGAAGCGGAAAACTCGGGACGACGAAGCTTGATTAGCAGCGACCTCGCCGTTGAAATGCACCCATGGATAGCAGCGGCCGCAAGATCGAGATTTTTGAGCCTTTCAGCCGGGCGCTTGACCTGACGAAGCTGATTCTCTTTCAGCCGTTCGATCTCGCGAAATGGTTCGTGATTGGGTTTGCCGCTTTCCTTTCCCATCTGGGGGGCAACGGCGGGAACGGATTGAATTGGAACCCGAATCTCAGGGGTGGGGATTGGAACTGGAAAGTCCGCTCGGCAACAAACAGTGTGTTCGGTTCGAGCGGGGAATGGCCGGCGTGGGTGCTCCCTTTGATTGTGATTGGGGTGGCGGCCTTGATCGCCCTCGTCATTGTCTGCCTGTGGCTCGGCGCCCGCGGCCGATTCATCTTCACAGATTGCATCGTCCGGAATCGCGGCGCGATCGTGGAACCTTGGAATGAATGGAAGCGCGAGGGGAACAGCTACTTCCTTTTTTCGCTCGTGGCGGGGGTGATTATTCTCACTGTGCTGGCGCTTGCTTCGCTTCCGCTGTGGCTGTCGGCCGCGTTTGGAGGCGAACCATTGGGCGGAGCAAGCCTGGTCCTTGCAATCAGTTTTCTGGCCGTGATCGCGCTGGCTGTGCTCGTGGCCTATCACCTCGTTTCAAGCTTCATGATCCCCGTGATGTATCGGAGGAAATGCGGCGCTGGCGAAGCCTTCGGCGCGAGCATCGCTGCGATCATGGCTTATCCCGGCGCGGTCATCCTTTACGTGCTCTTCTCGCTCGTGCTCTACGTCGCGTTCATGATCCTGGGTTGCATCCTGATGTGCGTGACCTGCTGCATCGTGGCTATTCCGTATCTTGGGACGGTGCTGCTGTTGCCGTTCCATGTTTTCTTCATGAGCTATCTGCTCCTTTTCGTGCGGCAGTTCGGACCAGACTACGACCCTTGGGCAAACATCGTGCAAATCGAACCCACCGCGCCACTTCCGCCGCCGGAAACTCCGCTTACTCCGCCGGAGCCGCCTCCGGTGCAATTGTGATGACTACGTGCGCACAAAGAATTGCATCACTCTCACGCGCGGAGCTTCGCCTGCGGGCTGCGCTCATTGGAGGAATGCTGTTCGGCGCGTTTGCGCTGCGCGCGATCGACCCGATCAGCCTGTCATGGCTTCCGTTTCGCACTTCCTGCGGGGCCGCTACTGGTCTGCCCTGCCTCTTTTGCGGGACTACGCGGGCGCTGCATCATCTCCTGCACGGCCAGTTTGCGGAGGCCCTTTATTTCAACTGGCTGGCGTTTCCGCTGGCCGCCGGCGCGCTTGTTCTCCTGGTGAAAACCGTGCTGGAGCTGGCTGGCCAGCGCATTGTCGGTTTGCCGTTCCCGATCGTCCGCTTCACTCCGCGCTTCGTGGCGTTCGGCGGGGCCAGCCTGCTCGCCTTGTGGTTCCTCCAGGTCTCGCTCGCGGTCGCGCTCCATAAACGCGAACTCCTGAATCCTGACGGCGTGCTTTATGATTTGTTTGTAGGAGAAACTGTTAGCTTCTTCACCTCGGAAAGCATCCCGCGGGAAGCTGACCAATTCCCGCACAACTAGTGCGACGGCGGGCTAAACCTAGAGCGCGGTTGCGGCCCAGAACTTTTGGAATGCCTTCGGCCAGCTTCGGTCAATAACCTTTTCGCGAGCGCGGCGGGCCATGCGCGCGCGCAATTCCGGGTCGCTCGCGATGGTCGCAATGGCGCGTGCAAATTCTTCAACATCGAGCGCTCTGGTTACAAGACCGTCGACACCGTGCTCGACCAATTCTTTCGGGCCCCCGAGATCCGAGACAATCACGGGTAAGCCCGAAGCTTGCGCTTCGATGATGACGTTCCCGAATGTGTCGGTTGTGCTCGGGAAAACAAAGAGATCGGCGGACGCATACGCCGTCGCGAGTTCCTGCCCGGCCAGGGAGCCGGTAAAAACTGCTTCTGGAAGAATCTCGGCCAGCGCCTTTGCATACGGCCCGTCGCCCACGATGAAGAGTTTGATGGGTAAACCGTCGCCGCGGAGCCGTTCATAGGCGGCCGCCAGAACATCCAGATCTTTTTCCTTGGAGACGCGACCGACGTAAAGAAGCCGGATCTGATCAAAGGAAGAAGAAGAAACATCGAACATCGAAGTGACTGCCGTTGCGTGCGCACTCCCCGTTTGATGAAGGATGTTCGATGTTGGATGTTCGATGTTTCCGTTTTCCCCCTCAAACCGCCGCCAGAAGGCCGTATCTCTCCGCGCCGGATCGAACAGCTCTGTATCCAATCCGCGCGGCAGGAGCTGTATTTTTTCCGGCTCGATTCCGCGCTCGATCCAACTCCGCCGATATTGCTCGGAGTTCACAAAGACCGTGTCGAGTTGGCCATAGAACCAGCGCATGTAAGTCCACCCCAGGCTCTCGAGGAAGCTGTCCTCGGTCAGGATGCGGATGTACTCAGGAAAATCCGTGTGATAAATTCCGCTCGTGCGCAGATTCAACATTTTCGCCGCCAGCAATCCCGTCAGCCCGATCGGTCCCGGTGTGCTGATGATAATCTCGGTGATCTGCTCGCGCTGCACGTAATCGAGAATCTGAAGGATAGGCGGAAAGCTGAGCTTCTGGAGTTCATACTCGGGCAGTTCGAACTCGCCGATCGGACGAAAATTCTTGATTGGAATGTCGGCCACCGTCAGTTCGCCGCGCGACGTCACGACCACCAGCTCTTCTCCCGCGGCGGCGGCGGCAGCGGCCATTCTGCGGACGGTCGTGGACACGCCATTTACATCCTCCAGCGTGTCGGTGAACCAGGCGCGTTTGTGGTTCTGGAGCGGTTTCGGGATTGAACCGGTTAGCTCGAGGCAAATTTTGCGCAGCCAAACACGCGAGGGCGCCTGGCTGTGGAACCCGTAAATGTACGGTGCCAGCACCACGAGAATCGGCGCGATCCCGCTCAGCGCCTGGATGCTTTCGATGACATTGCCGTTGCTGAGCTGCTGGACGAATTTCTCGAAGAAGCGAAACGCCAGCTGCTCGCAAACCACGTTCGCCATCACGAACGTCCGGCGTTCGGGCGCGCTCCCACTGCCTGCTTCCTGCGCGAGGAGCGCTTTCACTTCCGGTTGCGCGAAAGAGCCGGAAAGCTCCTTCCAAAGAGAGACGTTGCCGCGTTTCGCGAGGTCGAAAATCTTTCCCGACATCACGCCTTGCGCGACGAAATTCGCCTTCTGCCGCAATGAGAATTCAGTCGGATCGCGCCCTTCCATGAAGCGCGAGAACATCGCCTCCACGAGTGGCGCGCTGGGCCCGAGACGTTCGTTGAAGTGATCCTGAATGAAACGGGAAAGCGTGTTGTAGAAGCCATGGGAAAGTGCGAGCGGACTGCCGCCGTGGCCACTGGCTGTGCACTTTCCGGTCCGGATGTGAGCGAGGAAGTCGGCAGCCGAAGCTGCGGCGGGGGTTTCGGTGAAGGCACTCGCGAGGAAGAGGCCTCCGTGATCGTCCGAGCCGCCGACGAGAATCTTGCGCCACGGTTCGGGATGGGTGGCCGGGCGGCCATGGCGGTTGGCCAGCTCGTCGATTTTTTCGGGATTCAATCCGGCTAGAATTCCCTGCGCAAGCTCGCTGAGGAGCGCGTCGCGCAGCCCGTTGAGTCCCTCGAAATGTTTGAAGAGGAGGATCAGCCGTTCGAGATGCGCGGTTTCCAATTTGCCATTGATGCTGTAGAGCGGGTGCGCGACCGCGTGGGTGATTGCGGTGCTTTGCAGATAGGTCTGCAATTCAAATATGTTCTCCCGTAAGCGCGCGATCTCCGCGTGCTGCGCCTCGGAAATTCCCCAGACCAGCAAATGGATTTTGCAGGGATCCGACGGAAAATAAGTCGTGATCTGCTCGCTGAGAAACGTGTTCGCCAGCTCGGAGATTTGAAGACCACCTTCGATCGTGTCGTGGTCGGTGATGGTGACGAAGTCCATCCCCTTGGCCCGCAACGCAGCGTAAAGATCTTTCGGGTTGGAATAGCTGTCCGGGAAATCGAGCCGCCGAAAAAGCCACTCCTCCGACCGATCGCTGGCGCGGGAATGGACGTGCAGATCGCAGCGGCTCATTTCTTCGCCGCCACTAGCCGCTGGCGCTTGATCTTCGCTCAGCGATCCAGTCCCGATACGTCGTGGCTGTGCGCGTTTCGGAGACCTGATCGAGGAACCCGATGACTTGCTCCCAAACTGCCGCGTGTCCGAAATCCGGCGGATGCAGGCCCAGGCGAAGCAGGGGCGTATCGCGCAGCAAATGCGCCAGGGCGCCATTCCAAGCCAGGCTAGCCGTGCGCCGCCACGCGCTGCGCAGACTGTAAACCAGGGAACGTGACCGGAAGGTCTGCGCCGTGCGAAGATCGCGCACACTCGTGAGGCGGGTGGTGTATTCCATTTCTGCGTCAGCCGCGGCCCGTTCCGCTTCCCGGCTGAGCAGCCACGCCGGGGCAATGAAGCCGCGCGGCTTCAGACCGGCAGAAGTGAATTCGTCGCGCGCGCGCGTAATCTTTTCTCGAGCTTCATCGTAGCCGAGATCGTAAAATTCCCCCTCGCCGGCGGTGTAATTGCGCGTCACCAGCCTGGTCCCCATGCCTTCCTCGTCGCCCGGCGGACGCTCATGAAAATAACCGTGAATCACGATCTCATGGCCCGCTGCCTCGAGGTCGCGCAACCAGCTGACAAAGTCGCGATCAGCCATGGAAGGGCCGGTCCTGTGATAGTCCGGCACGACCAGAAGCGAGGTTACGCGCACCCCATGACGGGCGAGTTCCGCGATCATCTTTTGTGCGGTGCTCTGCGTGGGGGGCGCCACATCATGCACCGACACTACGAGCGGAGTGCAGTCAGAGTTCGCCGCCGCCGCGAAAATCGGGAACGAAGTCGCGGCGGTGCCAGTCACAACTCAGGTCTTCGGCTCCGGCGGTGCTTGAAACAAGTCGAAAGCGCCGGCTCCTTCAGCCGGACATCCGCAGAATTTCCTTGAACTCGGCGGATGTGACTGGCTGAACCGAGAGCCGGGAGAGCCGCAGCAGGGCCATTTCCTTCAGGCGCGCGTTCTTCTTGATCTCATCCAACGTCACCGGCCGCGACAAAGGCTGCCGCGCGGCCAGATCCACCGCGCTCCAGTCGCCTTCTTCCGCGGTAGTGTCGGGGTAAGCCGTCCGCACGACTTCCGCGATTCCCAGGATGGCCTTGTCCGTGACGCTGTGATAGTAGAAAACTTCGTCGCCCTTTTGCATCTCGCGGAGGTTGTTGCGCGCGGTGTAGTTGCGCACGCCGGTCCAGCTCGTTTTCCCATCCGCGACAAAATCGGACCACGAGTAAGCGGACGGCTCCTGTTTCACGAGCCAATAATGTTTCATTGCCTGCCGTTGTAGCCGCGGTCTGTGACCGCCGTCCACCCTGTTGTAGCGGCGGTCTATGACCGCCGTCTTTCGGGCCACCAGATTCGGCAGTCACAGACCGCCGCTACAAGCGGGCAGTCGACAACTACGGCGCGCTGTCCCAAACTCGCCCGGTGTCACGCGGCTTCTTCATCACGTTCGAAGGCTCGGAAGGCTGCGGGAAGTCCACCCAGGTAAAGCGTCTCGCCGCCCGTCTCAAACGGGAAAGTCTGCCTTTTCTTGTCACGCGCGAGCCGGGAGGAACTCCGATCGGCGAGAAGATTCGCGACCTCCTGCAATTCGCGCCCGAGAGCGCAGCGATGCGGCCGGAAACAGAACTGCTGCTTTTCGAAGCCAGCCGCAGCCAGCTCACGCGCGAAGTTATCGAGCCCGCTCTGTCACGCGGCTGCCTTGTGCTTGCGGATCGCTTCTTCGATTCCACGACTGTTTACCAGGGCGCGGCCCGGTCGCTTGATCCGGAGGTGGTAGCGCGACTGAACGCTTTTGCGGTCGGGAATTGCCAACCCGATCTCACGATCATTCTCGACGTTGACGTCGCGACGGCCCGCGCGCGAATGCTGCGCCGCGTTCGTCCAGTGGGAAGCCCCGACCGCATGGAGCAGGAGCCGATTGAATTCTACGAGCGCGTCTCAGCGGCTTATCGTGAGCTGGCCGCGGTTGAGAAAGATCGGGTGCGCTTGATCGACGGCACCCGTTCCGCTGACGAGATCGAAACGGAGATTTGGAAGGTCCTTGGCGAACGTTTTCAATCCGAAATCCAAAAAGCAAAATTCGAAACGCCCCATGGCCTTCTCGCCTGAAGCCGCGTTTTCCTATCTTGAGCGCGCGCATGAGCAAGGCCGTCTCGCGCACGCTTATCTGATTTCGGGGGCGGCGGGTGCAGGCAAACGCGAGCTGGCCTCGCGGCTGGCGAACCTCGCGAACGGCACCCACGCCGAAGATGTTTTCGCGACCGGCGCCGCGGATGTCTTTGTCGCCGAACCGAGTTCCAAATCGCGCCGCATCGTGATCGAACAGATTCGAAACCTGGAACATTCGTTGCAGATGCGAGCGACAAACGGCCGTCGCAAAGTCGCGATCGTCTCCGACGCGGACCGCCTGCAACCGCAAGCAGCGAACGCGTTTCTGAAGACGCTGGAAGAGCCGCCTAACGACTCGTTGCTCCTTCTGCTTAGTGCGTTGCCGGAGGCGCTGCCGGATACGATCCTTTCGCGGTGCGTTCCGATTCCGCTCGCCCTGCCCGACGAGATGATGCCGCCAGCCGAGGAGATGGAGCTGATTGCCCTGCTCAAGGAAATAGCCGCGCCCCCGGCTAACGGAATCCATGGCGCGTATCGTCTGGCGCAAGGCTTCCAGCGTTTGCTCGGGAAGATGCGGGAGTCGATTCAGTCAGAGAATGCGGCTTTGTTGAAGGCCGAAGAAGTTCGCTACAAAAACACGACGGATGGCGCCTGGCTGGGAGAGCGCGAGGACTACTTCAAGGCGCTAACTGAGAGCCAGTATGTGCGGCGCCGCGCGCAGCTCGTGGAGGTGGTTTATCGGTGGTGGTCGGATGTTGTGAGGGCCAGCACCGGCGTAAACGGGCAGGAGATTCCCTCAGCCGCGGAGGAGACGCGGGCCATCGCATCCAGGCTCAGCACGGCGGAATGTTTGCAGCGCATTAGGCGGGTGGAGGAATTGCGCGATCAGCTGGGGCGCAACATCCAGGAAGCGCTCGCGGTCGAGGTCGCGTTCCTCAGCGTATTCCGTTAAAAATAGGAGTGCGGCCGCTCCTACGGCGCAGCGCCAAAGTTCGCTGTAGCCATGTGGCCGCCGGATCTCTTCCCGCCCAGCCGCTGCGCCACATCAGGACCTGTTGGGAATCGGTATTGCCGCGCGAAAAATCTCGAAGATTGCCAGGCCCGCGCTGCGAAAAAGAAAAGGGCTGCGATAACAAGGGCCGACGCGGCTACTCCGCCGATGACCCACGTGCGCGGAATAGGTTTGCGCTCCTCGTCGGCGTTCGCGCGCCGCGAGCGCGCAGGCGTCGGGGGAGGCACGGGGCCGAAGGGCCTCGGCACAAAAAGCGGCGCTGACGGCGAAGGGGCGGCTGACTGCGCCTCCAGCCGGGGCGCATTGCCCAGAAGAAGAATTACGGCCGCGACAAGGCAGAGGGCGTCCTGGCCTAACGAGACGAAACGAATTTCCGTCCTCACCATTCCACCTCGCGCAATTCCGGACGGGGCGCCCGCAGCGAACTCTCGCGCATGCGGCGACTTAATCCTTCCATCCCGGCATGGATAGCGGCCGCTAAATTTCCACCCCGCATCGCAGCGGAAAATTCTTCCAGAACACCCTGCAAGTCCGGCTCCGTCAGGTGCGACTCAAGGCCGTAGCCGGTCATCAGAGCAGCTGCCTGGGCGTGCAGATCGATCACGAGCAGGGTGTTGAAGTTTTCTCCCAGCGTCCTTTCGAGAGAGCTGAAGCGCGCGCGATTCATCAGCCAAAACGCATACTCGCCTACCAGCGTCCCGGCCGGCAGCTCCCCCACAAAGACAGAGAAGAGCGATTGCGGAAACATCACCTCGAAACGGCGCAACGCTTCGCGCAGCCGCTTCATTTCCGAAAGGGAAAGCGTGTCTGTGCGATCAGTCAGAAACTGTGAATGCCGCGGGACCATCCCAAATTTCATGTCGAGCTTCTGCAGCGTGACTTTGCACTGCGGACAGCGCGCTTCGGGCGCGGCGAGAGGTTGGGCGCACGAAGGACACTTCATCGTTCAAACGCTCCACTGGCTTTGCCCTTGAGTTGGCCGCGCATCTCCATCTATAAAGCGAGCGCTTCCGCTTTGCACCTGCGCCGACGAAGACTAAGCGTAGTCGCAACGCCGGAATCGCACCAGCACGCCGTTCAAAACAAGGTTTGAAGATATGAGATTCGAAAACCAGGTGGCGGTCGTTACCGGAGCCGGGCGGGGGATTGGGCACGCCATCGCGGTCCGCCTCGGTAGCGAAGGCGCGCGGGTCGCCTCTGTCAGCCGGACGGAAGCAAACGCGCAGAAGACGGCCGATGAAATCAACCTTGGGCGCGCGGAGGCGGCGAAGGCCTACGCGGTGGACGTATCCGATCATGCGACTGTACAACAGGTAGGCGCGCGCATCTTGGATGACTTCGGGCGCGTCGACATTCTCGTAAACAATGCCGGCGTCACGCGCGACGGCTTGAGCATGCGCATGTCGATTGAAGATTGGGACACGGTCTTGAATACGAATCTAAAGGGTGCCTTCAGCTTCGTGCAGGCGGTGCAACGCTCCATGATCAAGCAACGCAGCGGCCGCATCATCAACATCAGTTCGGTCATCGGATTGGTCGGCAACGCCGGGCAGGCGAATTACGCCGCGAGCAAGGCCGGCTTGATTGGCTTCACGAAATCGCTGGCGCGCGAAGTGGCCAGCCGCGGCATTACCGTCAACGCCGTGGCGCCCGGCTTGATCGAAACCGACATGACCTCGGTGTTGCCGGAGGAAATTCGGAAGAACATCCTCAGCAAAATTCCGCTTGGCACGCTCGGTCAGCCAGAAGACATCGCCAGCATGGTTGCGTTCCTGGCTTCGGCTGAGGCGAAATACATTACCGGGCAGGTCCTGGCCGTCGACGGCGGCATGGTGATGTAGGGTCGCGCAGGTCCGACTCGCCGGAGACCGGCTCACACTGTCGCGGCGGTCTATGACCGCCGAACGCCGAGGGCCGATACGCTTCCGGCGCTCACTGAAGGCCGCCACAGGATGGGGATTCGGCGATCACAGACGCCCCTACAGGGGCCCCTTCTTGCGCAGCGCACCCTCCTGCCCAATGGTGACCGCATGACGACGGAAAAAGGGATGTTTGGCGCGGGCTGTTTTTGGGGCGTGGAGACGACTTTCCGGAATATCAAAGGAGTCACTGAAGCAGCGGTCGGTTACGCCGGCGGACATACTGAGAATCCGACTTACGGGGATGTTTGTAGCGGCGAAACGAACCACGCCGAGGTTGTGGAAGTAGAGTTTGATCCAGAAGTCGTCAGCTACCGCCAGCTCCTGGACGTTTTCTTTTCAAACCACAACCCGACGACCATGAACCGACAGGGCCCGGATGCCGGGACCCAATATCGTTCAGCCATTTTCTATCACACGCCGGAACAAAAAGCCGCAGCCGAAGAGGTGAAGGCGGAACTGGACAAAGCCGGGCGTTTTCCTCGGCCCATCGTCACGCAGATCGAGGCCGCTCCGAAGTTCTATCGGGCAGAAGATTATCATCAACGATACCTCGAAAAGCGCGGAATGGCTCACTGCGCGATTTGATTCGCGGAGGGCGCGGCTCTCGAGAGCGTTGCCTGGGCGCGCCAACATTTCCGAATGAGCCGCGAAATCATCCGGACGACCGATTTCGTCGGCGACGCGACAGAGTTTATTCTGCGACACGCGCGCGTCGCGTTGGGCGAACGGGGCGAATTCCGCCTCGCTCTCTCCGGTGGCAATACCCCACGGCCCGTTTATGAGGAACTCGCCCGACGTGGGCCAGACCTTCCGTGGGAACGGATTAACGTCACGTTCAGCGACGAGCGCTGTGTGCCGCCGGACGACCAGAAAAGCAACTACCGGATGGCGCGGGAATCGCTTTTCCTTCCCGCGTCGGTTCCGGAGAGGTCGATCGCGCGGATGCGCGGAGAGGTCGATCCCCGCGTGGCCGCGGAAGAATACCAGGAACAATTGGACGTTTTAGCTACGCAAGGAGGCGAGATCATTTACCGGCACGACCTCATTCTGCTCGGGCTGGGCGACGATGGGCATACCGCGTCACTTTTCCCTGGGACCGAGGCTCTGGGCGAGAAAGTGCGCCGTGTGGTGGCGAACTTTGTCCCGAAGCTCGATGCCTGGCGTTTGACCTTTACCTTCCCGCTGCTCGCGCAGGCGCGCGCCATTTGCTTCCTCGTCGACGGGAGCAAAAACCAGGAGCTGATCGAGCAGATATTAAATGGTGACGGCCAATATCCTGCCGCCAGCGTGATGACGACCGCTGGTCAAATCACCTGGATTATTGGGCAACCCAGATGAGAGCTGCTTCGTTTTCTAAATTATGAAACCGAACACCATCATCGTGACCGGGTCCGCAGGTCTGATCGGTTCCGAGACTGTGAAGCACTTTGGGAAAACCGGGCAGCGCGTCGTCGGGATCGATAACGACATGCGCAGTCGTTTCTTCGGGGCGGAGGCTTCCACGCGAACGACGCGCGACCACCTCATCGAGACGATCGCCGACTACGAGCATCACGATCTCGACATTCGGGATGCGGAGGCCGTGCGCGACGTATTCCAGAAGCACGCGCGCCAAATTTCGGCCGTCGTGCACACTGCCGCGCAGCCATCGCATGATTGGGCGGCGCGCGATCCGCAGATGGATTTCACGGTGAACGCCAACGGCACGTTGAACCTGCTGGAAGCCGCGCGGGAGGTTTGCCCGGAAGCTCCCTTCGTTTTCACGTCGACGAACAAAGTCTATGGCGACACGCCCAATCGGCTGCCGCTCCGCGAGCTTCCGATGCGCTGGGAGATCGCGCCCGGCCACGAATACGAGCCCGGCATTTCCGAGACCATGAGTATCGATCACACGAAGCACTCGCTCTTCGGCGCGTCCAAGGTCGCCGCGGACGTGCTCGTGCAGGAATACGGCCGCTACTTCGGAATGCCGACGGCCTGCTTTCGCGGCGGCTGTTTAACCGGGCCGGCGCACGCTGGAACGGAGCTGCACGGTTTTCTCTCCTACCTGATGAAATGCACGGTCACCGGCCGGCCTTATCGCGTCTTCGGTTACAACGGCCGACAGGTGCGCGATAACATCCACAGCTTCGATCTGGTGGAGGCGTTTGCCGCGTTCATCGAGGCGCCCCGTAGCGGCGAGGTTTACAATCTAGGCGGCGGCCGTCACAGCAACTGCTCTATGCGTGAGGCAATCGAGTTCTGCGAGGAAATCAGCGGTAAGGGACTCACGTGGACCTACGAGGAAGACAATCGCGTCGGCGATCATATCTGGTGGATCAGTGACGTGCGGAAATTCCAGAAACATTATCCGAGCTGGAGTTTTTGCTACGGGCTGCGGGAGATTCTCGAGGAAATCCACCAAGCGGTCGTTGCAACCGAAGCCGTAGCCTGACCAACTTGCCGCCGTTGCCAAGCGAGCAGCGGGCAACGTCACTGCGTCCTAGAGATTGGCGACAAAGGCTGCGGTCAAGCCCTCGCCAGGCAGGCCGCCAGTGCCCTGTGCGGCTCGCGAGGGCGACCTTTCGTGCGACGTAACAGATGAATTCAGATCGACTCTTGGTGTGTGTTGGCGGAGTTCTGGGGAGCGCACGCGCCACGCGTGCGGGCGACTAGCCAGCGCGAACTTTTTCCCGGAGAGACTGCCTCGGTCGTTCCATACTCCGGCTAGCTAGGCTAAGGCGCAGCCCCGCTAGTATTCCTCGCCCGCGTCGTTCGCTCCGGGCGAGACGCGATCCTGAATCGCGTAGACGTGCATCATGACGGCGATCCAATAGATCGGTAGCACCAGGACGCCAAAACCGGCGGTGAACGTCGCGGTCAGAAGCGCCAGCGCGACCGCGGTGATCGTTCCAACAAACATGAGCAGGAGGCCGATAACCTTGTGGCCTTTGTAGATATGGCCGAGCCCCGGGATCACGCTCAAAAGGACCGCGACAGCGTCGCTCGCCTGGCCTTCTGCGGTGGCCAGCTTCCCCTGGGCGTCTTGTTCAGGGATCGGTGTTTCGGTCTGAGCTGAAGGGGCGTCCGTGTATTCCAAGATGATTTCCTCCGTCGATCAGTAAACCTGCGGCTCGCGCCAAGGTCACAAGACCTTCGGAATCCGTCAAGGAAAGTCAACGAGAGTGGAGCGGTCTGGGAAGTCTGATATGGCGCGACCATGACGGCGGTGTCATCCCGAGGAATTGGAAAAACACGGGTGTGATTTTTGGCGCGGCGGTGCCGCGGAGCCACCCGGGCGGCCACTGGGCGTCCCGCTTGGTGGCTCGGCCTTGGTGGGCGCGGCGGAGGAGACAGCAGGCGAGACGCCCGCTGGCCGCACAGCCGAGACGGCCGTGCTCCGCTTCGGCGTAAACCTGCGCGCTCCTGCTCTCGCCCCTCCGTTCGCGAGCGGTCATTTCCCGGACGCTGATTTTCCTCGCGTGACAAAACACGGTCAGCGAAGTCGGGGGGTCTCGCGTGCCACGCGTTCGCCGCCCTCGGAAATACGCCGTGGGTAGCTCGTGAGGTCCCGACTAGGCTCGGGATGACAGTTCAGGAGCGCCCGGGTGGATTGCCGAAGCGAGATCGTAATGGAAGCTGATAGCAATTGGCACACGGGGGTGCCGAAATTCCATCGGCAACCGGAGGTATCCCCACTCCGTCGTCCCGTGATACGCTGCCACGAGCCTGCATGAACGACGTACTCGGAGCTGGCTGTCTGCTCGCGATTGTTTTCGCAGCCATCATGGCTTTGACTGCGATCATCCTGACAGCGATTTTCTCCGCGCCAGCCTTGATCGTGGAAGTCTTCCTCGATGCATTCATCTTAACTGTCCTCTTGCCGCATCTGCGTATCGCACAGCAAGACACTGGCTCGGGACGGCCCTGCGCAACGGATTCGCACCAGTCGTGCGGAGCAGGTCCCGCTTTCGTATCTCGCGCGCACTTGTTATTCTCAGGGAATGCAATTAGCGGCAGGAGAAGGGCTACTGCGCCCCTGGCGAAGGGAGGACGCGCCGGCCCTCGCCGCCGCGGCCAACAACCGCAACGTCTGGCTCACCTTGCGTGATCGAATGCCGCATCCTTACTCGTGCGCCGATGCGGAAGCCTACATCGAGCAGCGAATCAAGGAGGAATCGGAGCTTGTGCTCTGCGTCGAAGTCGAGGGGCAGGCCGCTGGCGGCATCGGCCTGCATCGCGGGGACGACGTGAACCGGGTCACGGCGGAGCTTGGATACTGGTTAGCCGAGCCGTGTTGGGGCCGCGGGATAATCACGGCGGCGGTGGGCGCGATGGTTCGTTATGGGTTTGCGCGGCTCCCGTTGAATCGCATCGAGGCCTACGTTTTCGCGAACAATCCAGCTTCCGCGCGCGTTCTCGCGAAAGCCGGCTTCGCCTACGAGGGCCGGATGCGAGGCAATGTGATAAAAGATGGCCAAGTCCTTGACTCGTTAGTCTATGCGCGGCTGCGGGAAGATGGTGCGCCGTGAGATTGTGCTTGGACGCGCGACCGAACGTTTGTCTAACATCCGCTCGTGCCCGCGCTCGCTGAGGTTGTCCAATACACAAACGAATTTTTGCGCGTGGCGCACTGCGACGATTGGCCGAATGCCCTGAACGGGCTGCAAGTCGAGAACGCAGGCGAGGTGCAGCGCATCGGAGCGGCGGTTGACGCATCGAGTCGCACCTGCCGAGCCGCGGCAGAGAAGGGGATCGACCTGCTGCTCGTGCACCACGGTCTCTTCTGGCCGGGGGCGCAGGCCATCACCGGACCAGTTCGAGCGCAGCTAATGTTGCTTTTCGAGCGGAACATCGCCCTCTACAGCGCGCACCTCCCGCTCGATGTGCATCCGGTCATCGGCAATAACGCGCAACTGGCCGCGACGCTTGGTCTCCCGGGCACCGAACCATTCTTCGAGGCGAAGGGACAGCTGATTGGGCTGCGCAGCGCGGGCGCGCAAATTTCGCGGAGCGAGCTGACGCGTAAACTCGAGGAAGCCCTGGGCGCCAGCGTGAAGCTGTTTGCGCACGGTCCGGAGATTGCAAACAACGTGGCCGTCATCACGGGCGGCGCCGGGTCGGAGATCCACGCCGTGGCGCGCGCAGGGATTGATACCTTCATCACCGGTGAAGCGCCGCACTGGGCCGCGATCGCCGCCGAGGAACTCGGAATCAACCTCTTGTTAGGCGGCCATTACGCCACGGAAACGTTCGGCGTCAAAGCACTGGCCGGCCATCTCGCCGATCGCTTTGGCGTGCCCTGGGAGTTTATCGACGCTCCTACTGGTCTTTGAATTCAAGCGGAAGATGAACGCAGCGCGTTCCGTCTCGGGGCTGCGCTCGGCCGCCAGGGCTTGACCGCCCCGATAGTATCCCTCCCACGACTGATGGAATCGATCTTCACCTGTTCCCTGCTTTTTGCGCTCGTCCTCCTCGTGCTGCCGCTGATTCTTTGCATCACGCACGCGAGTAAGATCAAGACTCTGCAGGCGACGTTGCAGAAATTGAATGCACGCACCGCAGTGCTCGAGGCTCAACTTCGCGGCGCCGAAACCCAGGTCGCAATGCCAGTGGAGCCGGCGGCAACTCCGGCGCCGACCGCGGTGACACCGGCACCATCGGTCGCCACTCCTGTTTCGGCTTCCTTCGCTACCATTCTTCAACAACCGGCAGCCGCCCCCGCCGTCGCGCCTTCTCCTAAAGCACCAGCGCGACCTGCCGCGGCACCGCGCGCTGCCATCGATTGGGAATCTTTCCTCGGCGTCAAACTCTTCGCCTGGATCGGCGGCTTCGTCCTCTTCCTCGGCGTCGTCTTCCTCGTGAAGTATTCGTTCGAAAACAACCTCGTTACGCCGCTGATGCGAGTCGTGATTGGCGCCGTGATCGGTTGCACCCTCATCGGCGCCGGTTGGTTCACCGCACGCCGGAACTATCGCGTCCCCGGTCAAAGCCTGTGTGCGACCGGCGTCCTCGTCCTCTACGCCTCCATCTTCGGCGCGCACGCCTTTTACAATCTCATCTCGTTGCCGGGGGCGTTTGCTTTGATGTCGATTGTCACGATCGCCGCCTTCCTCCTCGCGGTCAGGCTCGACGCGCAGGTGGTGGTTGTTCTCGGGTTGCTGGGAGGCTTCCTCACGCCGCCACTGCTCACCGAAGCTCCCGACAACGCTCTTCTGCTCTTCGGCTATGTCGCCTTGCTGAACACCGGCATTGCGGCCGTCGTCTTCCGGAAGAAATGGGATTACCTCCTCGTCCTGGCGGCGGCCGGAACTGTCTTGACGGAGGTCAGCTGGGTGCCGGTGCTGAATGTCGGCAAAGCAACGACCGGCTTTCCGATTTTCCTTGGCATGCAGGCGCTGTTTCTCGCCATCGCGTTTCTGCGACAAAAACACGGGCCCACCGAGAAGTGGTCCACCACAGCCGCCACCATGCTCGGCTTCAGCGCGATCGGTTTCGGATTCTGGCTGCTGAGCCTTCCTGGCTTCGCGGATCGTCCCGCATTTCTCTTCGGTTACATATTCCTCGCGGACATCGGACTGCTCCTGCTGGCCCTGAACCGCCGGGATCCTGCCGGCATTGCTGCCCCCGCGGGCGCGGCGGTCTTCGTCTGGCTCGCTCTCTGGACTACGGCGAACCTCACGCCGGCACGCCTTTGGTGGGGACTTGGTTCATATCTGTTGTTCGCAATCATCCATGCGGGGTTTTCGGTTTGGCCGGCTCGGATCGAAGCAGGACGCAGTCGGATCGAGTTCCGGAGTTACACCCCGCTGCTCGCTCTCGTGTTGCTGCTTCTTTGTGTGGGACGCGGTCAGACTTCGTTCGCCGTTTGGTTTTGTGTCTTGCTTGTCGATCTG
This sequence comes from Chthoniobacterales bacterium, assembly GCA_013697365.1. GTDB lineage: Bacteria > Verrucomicrobiota > Verrucomicrobiia > Chthoniobacterales > UBA10450 > JACCTI01. Next base: position 110 of record JACCXA010000227.1, on the reverse strand, counting down.
ATCGCGGTCGCAATCGCATGGAGATCGGCGTCTCTTCGCGCCCTCATCCTTTCCCTGGTCGCGACCCTTGTGACGGCCGGGCTCTGGGTTGTCAACGCACCGCCGGTAGA
>JACCXA010000157.1 GCA_013697365.1 Chthoniobacterales bacterium | reverse complement strand
ACCTCACCCGAGTCGGGGCGTCAAACATCCGCGAAAGGCGATCGAAATCATACGGTGCGACTCCTTCGGCGCGCTTCGCCGGCCTCAAGATGGCAGCGCGCCAACTTGCGATGAACGGCTGCTGCGTTTGCGCCTGGATGAGGGCTCCTGCTGGATGTTGCTCCTCTCGAGGAGCTTGCTTTGGGCGTAATGTCGCCGCCGAAGCACTTTCGCGTCACATCATGCAGGGCGCGAAGACACTTCCGCGGGGCGATGATCGTTTCTCGCAACCGAGCGCCAATATACGCCGGCATCACGTCGCAGAGCGTGCGGCCAGCACCGGTATTAAGGTTATCCGTGGCCTGGGCAGGCCGACCTCGATTTGGATATCTGGTATCTGGACAACGCCCGTGAAATGAATTTCCAAGCTACGCCAGGAGCGGCATTGTCTGAAAGATGTCGCCCCAACCGGGCTGAGGATGTGGAGACGGTGGGTTCTTTACACGCGGCGGCGGGCACACCACGTCAAACCAGCGAAAGCCATACCCAGGAGCGACAGCGTGCTCCCGACATCGGGAACGGTGGCGGTGGGGGTGGAAGCAGAACTCGTAAAATCGTCGATCGTAAATGAGACATTACCCCCTATCAATGTGATTCCCCCAATGTCCGCGACGCCCCTGTCAATGCCGATGAAGAATCCCTGATTGCCAGTGACGGTAAAATCGCCGCTTGCGAGGTTCGTATTGCTGGTGTCCTTCAGAATGAGTTGAACCGTCCCATGAGTTACCCAGAATCCCACTTTGGAGACCGCGTTTAGAAAGATGACCTCCATGAATCCAGCGCCAAACGCCTGGTCGCTTCCAACTTCGAGCGGGCCGGCAACATTGTTCGCCGAGCGGAATTCCGCGGCTATGGCCCCGGCCGGATCGAAAATCCCGATTGGGGTCCCCGGATTCGCAGCAGGATTGGTAAATGTAGCGCCGCCGCTATTGAATGCTGGTAAGTTTGGATTAGCCAGATTTCGGGAACTAAACTGGTTCCCGGCGGGGACGGCTACTGACGCGTAGCTCGTAATACTAAGTCCGGAGAGGGTGTCGAACGTTTCGATCGCGGCGCCAGTCTGAAACGTACTGATGACGCCTGGGTCTGTCGTATTGATGGTGATGGCGTGACCGACCGAAGAAGCCCCGACAGCTAAAAGCGCGATCAGGTAACGAGCCGCCCAAAATGAATGCACTTGTTGGGGGGATTGAGTGCATCCTTTCTGATTTTACCGATTCTGGTGGGATCTTGTTTTCTTGTGGATCCACACTTTAGGATCCGCGCTTCAAGAAAAGTGGTTTCCCATCAGATTCTCGGTTGGTTTCCAGGATTCTTCTGCCTTGTGCTTCCGGAAGGCAAGCATTTTCTGCCGGTTTGAGGCTCTCGCGCCGAACTCTGCGCGAGCGCTAGGAGCGCTGCGGACTATCGCCCGCCTACTGCGTCTTCAAAACCTGAATGAACGCTTCCTGCGGGATGTTGATCTTGCCAATGCTCTTCATCCGCTTTTTCCCTTCCTTTTGCTTTTCCAGGAGCTTGCGTTTGCGCGTGATATCGCCGCCGTAGCATTTTGCGGTCACGTCTTTTCGCAAAGCCGAAACGCTCTCGCGCGCGATGATCTTGCCACCGATGGCGGCCTGGATGGCGACCTGGTAGAGCTGGCTCGGAATCACTTCTTTTAACTTCGCCGCCAGCTGCCGGCCACGCGCCTCGGCCCGTTCGCGATGCACGATCATGGAGAACGCATCCACCGGCTCGCCGTTTACGAGCAGATCAAGTTTCACGAGCTTCGCCGCGCGATACCCGGCATGCTCGTAATCCATCGAGCCGTAGCCGCGCGTAATGCTCTTAATCTTGTCGTTGAAGTCGACGAGGATTTCATTGAGCGGGAGCTCGCAATGCAGCATCACGCGCCGCGTGTCGAGCGTCTCGGTGTGGTCCATCGTGCCGCGCTTTTCCAAAATGAGCTGGAGGATGTCGCCGATGCTCTCGTTCGGGCAAAGCACGTAGGCCTTCACGATGGGCTCGCGGATTTCGTCGATGATACTCGGGTCCGGGAGATGCGCGGGGTTATCGACCAGGACCGTTTCGCCGCGTGTCGTCAGAATTTCGTAAACCACGCTGGGTGACGTGGCGATGATATCCATGTCGTACTCGCGCCGGAGACGCTCCTGGATGATCTCCATGTGGAGCAGGCCAAGGAAACCGCAGCGAAAACCGAAGCCGAGCGCCACCGAGCTTTCCGGTTGGTAGATGAAAGCCGAGTCGTTCAGGCGCAGCTTGCCGATCGCTGTTTTTAAATGCTCGAAATCCGCGGTGTTAATCGGGTAGATCCCGCTAAAGACCATCGGGTGAATCTCCTGGAACCCCGGGAGCGGCTCCTTTGCCGGATTGCGCAGATCCGTGATCGTATCGCCGATTTTGATGTCGGCGGTCGTCTTGATGTTTGCGATGAAATAGCCGACATCGCCCGCGTTTAGCTTCGCCTGCGGGAACATCTTCGGCGTGAAGACACCCACTTCCTTGATCTCGTGCCGCGAGTCGTTGTTCATCATCCGCACCTGCTGGTCGACCACCATGCTGCCCGACATCACACGCACGTAGGCTACGACGCCGCGGTAGACATCGAAGACGGAATCGAAAACGAGCGCGCGCAAGGTGTCGTCTTTCGGGACGGCCGGAGGTGGAATCCGCAGCACGACCGCTTCGAGAATCTCCTCGATCCCGATGCCCATCTTCGCGCTGCAATCGATCGCTTCCTCGGCCGGAATCTGAAGGATTTCTTCGATCTGGCGATGGACTGCGGGAATGTCGGCATTCGGCAAATCGATCTTGTTGATCACCGGTACGATCGTGAGGCCTTGCTTATGCGCGAGGTGCACGTTGGCCACGGTTTGCGCCTCCACGCCCTGCGCGGCGTCGACAATGAGGAGCGCGCCTTCGCAGGCCGCGAGTGAGCGAGAAACTTCGTAGGCAAAGTCGACGTGCCCGGGAGTATCGGAGAGGTTTAAGCGGTATTCTTTCCCGTCCTTCGCGGTGTAGCGCATCGCCACCGGATGGGCCTTGATCGTGATCCCACGCTCGCGCTCGAGGTCCATCGAATCGAGTAGTTGATCCTGCCGTTCGCGGTCCTGAATCGTGCCCGTCCGCTCGAGCAAACGATCCGACAAAGTAGTCTTCCCATGATCGATATGCGCGATGATGCAGAAGTTGCGCGTGAGCTCGATGGACATGAGGGGCGACACTATGCGAGCGCGCTTCCGGGAGGTCAACGAGGCAGGGTCCGACGGAGTGGCCGGCAAATATCACGCTGCCGCCTGGCTTTCGGCTGGAGAGGCCGATTGCCATCCAGCTTCGCGACTGATAAGGCAAGCAGCAGATGTCGAAGTTGATCCTGCTCCCGGGCGCGCCGGGCTCGGCCACGCACGAATTGGCCGCAGAGCTGATCACGATCGGGCGCGCCGCGGATAATGTGATTCAGATCGAAGATCCCTCTGTCTCTGGGCGACACGCGCAGATGCATCAGGTCGGCGAGACGTTCCATTTACAGGACCTGGATTCGACGAATGGCACCCGCGTGAATGGCGAAACCGTAACGAGCGTCGCACTCCGCATTGGCGATCGCATCACTTTCGGAAAGGTCGAGGCGTGTTTCGAATGTGAGATGGCGGAAGAAGTGGCGCCGTTGCCTGCCTTGAGCGAAGCCGAAGCACTCCCGGCTGAGGTAAGCGCGCGTCCGGAGGGTTTCGCGAATGCCTCGCCCTTCCCGAAGCGAAAGGAGGAGAAGGATCCAGTGCGCACGGCGCTCCTTGCCGCCGCCGCGTTGGCGATCCTTGCCTTGGTGGCCAGTTTGCTTTCGCTGGTGCAGATGCGGCCACCGACGATTCCGTAGAGGCTGGTTTCCGTGGTGTAGGCAAGGGGATCTCATCTCGACCGATCCGCGGGCCATCTCACGCGTGACAGGCTTTTTCCACAGACTCGTCGTCTCTCTTCCCGACGCGAAGGGGCGAGATGACACGCTCTAACGCAGTGAGAGATGTCTCGACCCTTGCTCAGCATGACCCACAACAAACGCCTCCTGCTCTGGGATATTGACGCGACGCTGATCACATCAGGGGGAGCCGGCGAGAAAGCGTTGCACCGGCTGGTGCAGGAACGCTTCGGAGAAGAAAGTGATTTGCGGGATATCGAAATCGCGGGCCGTACGGACACTGCCATTGCGACCAGCATCCTGTGCAAACACGGAGTCGAACCGACACCGGACCGTACCGCCGAGTTCCTGGAAGAATACCTCACGAACCTCGCCGAACTGCTTCCGCAAGTCAGCGGGCATGTCCTCCCCGGAGTGAAGGAAATATTGAATCAGATGCGACCCAAGCCCGAGCGCGTGCTCGCATTGCTGACCGGAAACCTCCGTCGCGGCGCGGAGTTGAAACTCCGGCGATACGGCCTCTGGGATTATTTCGAATTCGGCGCCTTCGCGGATGACCACCACGACCGCAATGAGCTGGGCGCGTTCGCCCGTGCCCGAGCGAAGGAAACGCACAGCCATGAGTTCGAAGCGGGGCGGATCGACGTGATCGGCGACACGGGCCACGACATCGCCTGCGGTAAAATCTTCGGGGCACGCACGATCGCCGTCGCGACCGGACGATGGACGCGCGAACAGCTGGCCCTGCACGCGCCGGATTTTCTCTTCGATGATTTCTCGCACGTCGATGACGTGATCGCGCAGCTCGATTGGTGACAGATTGACGACGGCCCGGAGAGTGACATCTTGCCGGAGCCTGCCATGACCATGTCCTCAACCGAACGCCCCAACGTCCTTCCGCTCGAGGGTGAAATAGATCTGCATGTCTCCCCACGAATCGCCGCGTCGCTGAACGCGATGATCAAGGAAAAGCCAAAGCAGCTTGTCGTGGATCTTTCGCAGGTGAGCTATATCGACAGTTCCGGTCTCGCCGTCCTGATTGAAGCGATGCAGATGGTCGACAACTACGGCGGGAAGTTCGCTCTCGCCGGCCTGCAGAATAGTGTGCGCCCGATCTTCGAGATCGCACGGCTCGATCAGGTCTTCCGGATCTTCGCCGACGCCGAAGCTGCGCTTGCTGCGTAGCGGGCGGCGGGCAAATCGCGGCCTCGTTCGCGCCGACAGTCTTGTGCCCCTCAGCGGCGTGCGCACTGCAGGAGAATCCCAAGCGTTTCCTGCACATTTCGCGAGATGTCGAATTGTGCCGCAAGCGCATGACAGCGCGGGCGCGCAGCCTCTCTTCGAGCGGGATCCGACCAGAATTTCAAGGCACCCGTTAGCGCGTCGATGTCGGCAGGATTGCCGGCGATGCTGCCTTGAATCCCTTCCTCTACAATCTCGGCGAATCCATTTGCTGACGTGGTCACGACCGGAAGGCCCGCGGCGAGCGCTTCGAGAGAGGCGTTGGAAAATGGATCGTAAATGGTCGGCAGCAAAAAGATGTCTGCTGCTGCGTAGAGAGCCGGCAGATCCTCCACTACGCCAAGCAAACGCAAACTGGGGGAGCTGTATTCTGCGCGGTTGCCGCGTCCGGCGACGAGCAGCTGCATTCGCGGGTCGCGGCAGGCTTCGACGGCCTTGATCGCGAACTTCAGTCCCTTGCGTCCCCACCCGGAGCCGACGAACAGCACGGCCAGAGCATCGTCGGTGAGCCCGAAGGCAGCCCGGCTCCGCCTGCGGGAATCTGCCGTGAAGCGGAATTGGTCCACCGGCACGCCATTGCGGACGACATCGATCTGGTCTGCCGGGCAGCCGTAGAGCCGCACAATCTCGCGCTGCACCATCTCGGAGTTAGCGATCACGCGCCGCGCCCCGCCGTGACCGAAAAGAGATTCTTCCAGACGAAGGATTCCGCGATGCTTGCGATTGAAGATGCCCCGCAGTTTCCGCAAGACGCTGTCATGCTCCCGGCGTCGCACAAGCCAGGCGCGGTGCACGCCGTCCCCGGCGCGGTAGATATCACATTGCCAAATCCGTTCGAGGCTCAGCACGACATCGCAACCCCAAGCCGGCCGAATGGCTTCGAAAGCGTCGGCGAATTGCGTGGGCGTCTGGCCGGCCAAACGCGTGATCTGACCAAACGGCCAGTCATTTTCCGGCCATTCGTCCGTTGTCGCTAACCGCAGAACGTGCCCCGCCGATCGCACACCCTTCGCGAGCCGCTGGAGATACGCCTCCGCCCCTCCGGCGCGCGCGTAACCACGCCGGACGAAGCCGATAGTAAGTTGGTCCGCTTCCATCGATGCAAGGGCGCGAGCAGTCCGCCTTTACTTGCCCTCAAACGCCACAATACTTGTTAGCCGATGCTCGGCGAAACCTTAAATGCACCGCTGGCGGCACCGCTGCAGGACGCCGCCAGGCAGCTCCCGCGGCATCTCCTTTACTCGATCTTCGCTCGCATCGGCGGCTCCGGTTTGGACACGGATGCGTTCGAAGCTTTACGCGCCTCGCATCGCGGAGGCTTCCTGGGAAAGGCCGTCGCCTACGATAACCGGCAGAAGGAAATCCCGCCGGCGCTTATCTACTCGCTCCGCTGGCATCCGGTTCGGCTGATCTCGTTTCTGGAGCGGCCTTATTATTACGGCGCGAAGAAAAAGTATCTCGACTGGATCGTCTCCCGCCAGCTGGCAACGGGCCGTTACGATCTTTTCCATAGTTGGTCGGGCGATTGTCTCGAATCATTGCGGGTGGCGCGAAAACTAGGCGTCCCCTCGCTGGTCGAGATCCCGACCTGGCACCGCGACCGTGGCAAAGTCGACCGGCCAGCGACGCCCGCTGATCCGAAAGCGAATTGGAAAACGAATCTCCTGCTCACGCGGGAGCGTTTCCTCGAAGAATATGAATTAGCGGACTTGCTCGTCGTGCTCTCGAGAAAGGCGGCCGAGACATTCCGCGTGCAGGGTTTTCCAGAGGAGAAACTTTTTTATCTGCCGCGCGGCGTAAACGTGGACCGCTTCCGCCCCGGAAAACGTCCTCCTATTTTCCGCGTCATCTTCTCCGGCGCGCTGATCGAGCGGAAAGGGATTCACCATCTCCTCGAAGCGTGGGATCGCCTCGATTTAAAAGATGCGGAGCTTTGGCTGGTCGGTTCAGTGCACGAGGAAGCAAAGCCGCATCTCCAGCGTTTCGCGCGCGACAACATCCGCGTGGTGGGCTTCGCGCACGACCCAGAAACTTATCTGAGCCAGGGAACGATTCACGTTTTTCCCTCACAATGCGAAGGCAGCGCCAAGGTGACATACGAAGCCGCCGCGTGCGGCTTGCCGCAGATTACGACGCGCGAGTCCGGTGACGTAGTGACCGACGGCGTGGAAGGCATCATCATCAAGCCGGGCGATGTCGACTCCCTGGCAGAGGCGATTTTGCATCTCTATCGCCACCCGGAAATCGTCGAGCGGATGAGCAGCGCGGCGCGTGCTCGCGTCGTGGAAAATTTTACCTGGGATGATTTCCGGGCGCGACTGCTCGACGCCTATGAGCAGGCGATGCAGATGAAGGGTTAGGGTCGAAGTTTCTCCTGCTCCTACTCTTAATCCAACCGGTGGGAGCAAGATCAGGATCGGGATCAAGAGCAGGATTGGAATGAAGATCCTCCTCATTCAACTGAAACGAATCGGCGATCTGATTCTCACTACGCCGGCGATTGCGGCCCTCCGCGCTAAATTTCCCGGCGCGGATATTTCGCTGATCGTATCCAGCGGTTGCTCTGAACTCCTGCCCGCGATTCCCGGCCTGGACCGGACGTTAATCGCGCGCGGAAGGATCAGCGACGCCGCGAGCTGGTTCTCGGTCGCAGCTCGCCGTTTCGACTATTGCTTCGACTTCACGCGCAATGATCGTTCCGCGTTTCTAACGCTGCTCTCCGCCGCGAAGAAGCGGATTACGGCGGATCACCCGCGCCATCGGGAGAAGCTGCGCGCGCTCAGTTACAACGAAATGGTCGAATGCCCAATCCGTCTCCTGCACACGGTCGATTACCACCTCGCGCTCCTCGCTCCACTGGGAATTCGCGACGCCTCGCCTCTCGTTAGGCTGGAATTGCCTACGTCGGGATTCGACCGTGCCGATCAGCTTCGGAAAAAAAACAAAATCGCGGGCGATTTTCTCCTCTTCCATCCCGGGTCGGCACGCGCCGAAAAATTCTGGGAAGCGGATCGTTGGGCTGCGTTGCTCGCATGGGCGACGCAGGAGGGATTTCCATGCGTCATAACGGGCGGCAATTCATCGCTGGAAAAAGCACATGTGGCCGAGGTCCGGGCGAAAACCAAGGCACCGTTTACAGACCTTTCGGGGCAGGTCGATCTCCTCACGCTGGCCGCGCTCATCGAACGCGCACGCCTGATCACCACCGTCGACTCCGCCCCCATGCACCTTGCCGTTGCGATGCAGACACCGCAGGTCGTCCTCTTCGGCCCTACCAATCCGCTCCACTGGCATCCTCGCTTCAGCCCCGCGCTCATTCTCCAGGCCGGCCACTCCGCCCCGGTCACGGAATTCTCCGCCAGACAGAAGCCCGTCGCGATGAAGCTAATCTCGACGGAGCAAGTGATCGATGCTATGAAAGCGCTGCTTGCCGCGCCGCGCGGCCGCACGTATGAGCGGACTTAAAGCACCCAAAATTAAGCGCTCTTTTTGGGAAACGCTGAAGGCTGGCTCGGGTCCCTATCGCAGGCTCTTTCAGTATGTAAAGCCTTACAAGGTTCGCTTTGGCATTGGTCTTGGGTTTGGCTTCGCCTACGGCGCGATCAACGGCCTTCTGCCCATCGTTCTGGCCAAGGTTATGGCCTTCGTTTTCCAAGGCGGTGCCGCGCCCATGACTCCCCGCGCGTTGATGCAGGGCTCCAGTCAGTTCGATGCCGGCCCTAAGATCGATTCCCTCGTCGTGCTTTGCCTGGCTATCCCGGGCGTGATGATGGCGCGCAGTCTCTGTTCGTATTTGAACAGCTACTACATGGCCTGGGTGGGCAACAAAGTGCTGACTGACATTCGCACCCAGCTCTTCCAAAAAATCCTCAGTCACTCGATGGATTTCTTTAATCGCTCGCGTTCCGGTTTCCTCATGTCGCGGATCACAAACGACACGCGCATGATGCAGATGGCGCTTTCGAACATCGGAAGCGATCTCTTCAAAATGCCGGTCGCAATCCTCGTCGGCGTCGCGGTCCTGCTCTATCTCGATTGGAAGTTCACGATCGTGACCCTCTTCCTCTTCCCGCTTTGCATTATCCCGATCAGCATCTACGGGCGCAAAGCCCGCCGCGCTGCCAAGATGGAGCAGGAGGACATGGGCCAGATGGTCGTGACGATGCAGGAGACTTTCGCCGGCATCCGGGTCATCAAATCCTTCGCGCGCGAAGAGCATCAGGAGAAAATTTTTCGCCACAGCAACAAGCTGCAATTCGACAATTCAATCCGGATTGTCCGCGCCATGGAATCGGTCGGCCCCATGGTTGAAACGATCGCTGCCATCGGGGTCGGCCTGGCGCTCCTCTACGTTTACTTCATGCAAGTGAGTGCCGCGCGCTTCCTCGCGCTGAACATGGGCATTTTCCTTCTCTACGAGCCGCTCAAGGTCCTCAGCAAGATCCAGATCATCATGGAGCGTTCCATCCAGGCGACGACGGGGATTTTTGCGATCCTTGACTCGAAACCCAGCGTGGTGGATGCGCCGGACGCGATCGAGCTGCCGTTCTCCAGCGGCAGGATCGATCTGAAAAACGTCTCCTTTCGCTATGCAGGAGGCCGGACGGATGCCGTCCACGATGTCAGTCTTGCGGTCGAGGCGGGTAAGACGTACGCCCTGGTCGGCTCAAGCGGCGCAGGCAAAAGCACGATCCTTTCGCTCCTCCTTCGACTTTATGATCCGACGAACGGCGAAATTCGGATCGACGGTCGCGACATCCGCGAGGTGACGCAGAAGTCACTGCGCAAACAGATCGGGCTTGTCACCCAGGAGACGTTTTTGTTTCACGACACGATCTTCAGCAACATTCAGTTTGGACGGCTCAAGGCGACGCGGGACGAAGTTTATGCCGCGGCCCAGGCAGCCTTTGCGCACGACTTCATCATGGCGCAGCCACAAGGCTACGAGACAGTCATTGGCGACAAAGGATGTCTGTTATCGGGGGGCCAACAGCAACGCCTCGCGATCGCCCGCGCCCTCTTGAAGAACGCGCCCATCCTCCTCCTCGATGAGGCGACGTCAGCGCTCGATTCCGAATCTGAGAAGCAAATCCAGATCGCGCTCGAGAATCTCTCCGCAGGACGGACAGTGATCGCGATAGCGCATCGGCTCTCAACAATTCTATCCGCCGATCAGATCGTGGTTATGGAAGAAGGCCACATCAAAGAAATTGGCACCCATGCCGAGTTGATCGAGCAGTCCGGCTACTACCGGCGGCTCTATGACATGCAGTTCAATCGCAAACGCGAGGAAGAGCCGGTGCCCGCGGAAGAACCGGAGTTCTTCGTCGAGTCGCTCGCCTAACGAGTACGGTTCGCTCGACGCGCTGCTCTGTAGGGGAAGCTGGTAGCTTCCCCAGTCTCGAACACGGGAAGCTGGCAGCTTCCTCTACAACTTCGTGGTCGCGCGAAACTCTTCCGCATTCCGCGCATGCTCTTCGTCTCGGACGACCGGTTTCATCTGTCGCTGCCCGGAGACCTCCGGCAAGTGCACCCACGATCGGCAACCACCGAACTCGCGCGCATCTGGCAGACACCAGCTTGGCTCCAATCGGAACACGCGCACAAAGGCGACATGGATGGCTGGGGCCGCGTCGTAGTCGAAACGCTCACGCACCACCTCCTGTTTCAGAATGTGCAACGGCGCGAGCGCGACTGCTGCCTCCCACGAGTCTAGGAGCATCGCGTGCTCCACCTTCACGAAGAATTTAATCTCGATCTCGCCCGGTCTTTGCGCCGGAAGCTCTGCCTCAGCGACGCGCGTCTTCGCAACCTGCTCATGGAAGAACGTCGGGAAGAGACAGAACTCCGCGTGCCGAAACCCGAATCCCGCCCGGCCTTCGGCGATGCCGCCTTTGCGCAGCAAAATGCATTGCTCGCCGCGCCCGAGCGCCTCGCAGACGATGGCCCACTCCTTGAAACCGACACTTTCCATTTAATTCGCCGCAAACTAGCCTGCGAGCGATGCCGCTCAACATCGACCTCCACACGCACACGTTCTTTTCGGGCGATGGGGTCTCGAGTCCGGAAGAGAACATCGCGGCCGCGCGGGCCAAGGGGTTGCACGGCCTGGCCGTGACTGATCACAACACTTGCGATGCGGTGACTTACTTACTGGAGAAAGGACTGATGCGAGAAGACGGATTGCCCGTCGACGGCTTCCTCCTGATTCCCGGCGTGGAAGTATCGACCGAGGAAGGGCATCTCCTCTGCATTGGCACGATCCTGCCCTACCTAAAGGGCAAACCAGCGCTGGAGGTCTGCGCAATCATTCACGAAAACGGCGGCCTCGCCATCCCGCCGCACGCCTACGATTTATTCCGCGCCGGCATCCGCGAGGAGACGCTGGAGACACTCCCGATCGACGCGCTCGAAGTCTTCAACGCGGCGACGACCCTGCGCCGCTACAATCGCTACGCCTTTCGCTATGCCCAACTCCGCGGCTTACCGATGACCGCCGCAAGCGACGCGCATCATTCGGAAGCGCTCGGCACTGCTTACACGATCCTGAACACCGATGACTTTTCAGTCCAGGGCGTCCTGAAGCAGGTCTGCCAGAGCAACGAACTAAGCCAGCATTACCTCTCCCCGCGCGACAGCATGCGGAAGACCTGGAACAATTGGATGCGCCTTCGCCGGCGCCACACGCTGCCGACAACTGAGGCCAGGCTTCAACCGCTGGACACAGAGTAGAAGCAGCGACACTTCGGTCGCCACAGATGCCTCGGATAAAAAACGTTACCCTAACAACGCTCGCAGCTGATCCGCGTCCGTCACCGGTGTCTGACAAGTAAAGTTATCGCAGACGTAGGAGGCAGGCTGTTTGCCAAGCGGCTTCATCTCACGCAAAGCCTCGATCTTCTCCTCCAGAAAGGCGCTGCCTGCCGCGCCATCGGCGAGGAGAAGCACCTTGCTTGGCAGGAAATGCGCATGCACCGCGCGAAGCAAAGCTTTAGTCGCATCTGAATCCGGCTCGCCTGCGACAATGATTTGTCGAGGCTTGCGCAGACTAAAATCGAGCGCAACCAGCATCTGCGGCATCGCGCCTGGGATTCGCGTCAGCGTGGCGCCGAAGGCCGCGATCGTTTTTTCTGCGCGTTGCCGATAGCTATCGTCATTTCGGATTTGCGCGAGTCGCAGGAGATTCAACGCTGCGACTGAGCTGGCGGCCGGTTCTGCGCCGTCATTGTCTTCCTTCAAGCGGAGCAGGACGCTCGGATCCTTCCCGCTACCGCTGAAGTAGCCGCCATGGTCCGCATCGAAAAAGAGGCGGTCCTGCGTGTCTTGCAACGCGAGCGCGAACTTCAACCAGGAGATGTCGAACGAAGCCTCGTAGAGGTCGAGCAACCCCTGGATCACAAACGCGTAGTCGTCCGCGAAACCTTCCACCGTGCTGCGTCCTTGCCGGTAATTTCGGACCATAATTCCAGAGGCATCGTCGTAAAGATGGATTTGTAGACACCGCGCCGCGTTTTCCGCAACAGCCAGGTAAGCCGGGTCATCCAGAACCTGCGCAGCGCGCGCGAAGGCCGAGATCATGAGGCCATTCCAGGCCGTGATAATTTTGTCGTCCAAGTGCGGGCGCGGTCGCTTTTCCCGCAGGCCGAACAAAGTCTGACGCGCCCTCGCCAGTGTCTCACCGATCTCCGCTTCGCTCTTGCCAAACTGTTGCGCCGTCTCCGCCAGGGTATGGCGCTCGATCAAGATATTCTTGCCGCCGAATTCGCCATGCGGATCGGCACCGGCGGGCGCGTTCCCGTCTGGCTCGACGCCGAAGTAAAAGTTGAACACCTCCGCGCTGGCGCCCAGAACGCTGTCGATTTGCTCCCTAGTCCACACATAAAACGCGCCCTCTGCATGCTCCGGCTTTCCATGCTCGATGGTGCTGTCGGCATCTTCCGCGGAATAAAAGCCGCCCTCCGGCGCAGTCATATCGCGCCGGACGTAATCGAGCACATCGCGCGCGACCCTCTCGAACTCCGGGTCATGCGTGATCTGAAATGCATCGAGATAGGCAAGGGCGAGCTGCGCCTGGTCGTAGAGCATTTTTTCGAAATGCGGCACGTGCCAGAACTGATCGACGGAGTAGCGCGAGAAGCCGCCTCCGAGATGATCGTGCATCCCGCCAGACGCCATTTTGCGCAGCGTAAACAGCGTCATCTCGAGCGCGTGTTTGCCAGCCGAACTCCTGGGGTCGCGCGCATAAACACGGAGCAGAAAATTCAGCATCACCGGCCGTGGAAATTTCGGAGCGCTCCCAAACCCTCCCTCGTGCGCATCGAAACTCCGCGCGATCTGCTGGTACGCGTCTTCGATCGCGCTGGCCTCCACTGCCTCGCCTCCTCCCGAAGCCAGCGATGCTTCTTTTAACGCCTCGACGATTCTCGTCCCCTGTTCCCCGATCTTCTCCCGGTCCTGCTGCCACGCGGCGGCGATCCGCGTCAGCACCTTCTTGAAACCGGGATGTCCATATCGATCTTCCGGCGGAAAATAAGTGCCCCCGACAAATGGCTTCAGCTCCGGCGTTAACCAGACGCTCATCGGCCAACCGCCATGTCCGGTCGTGGCCTGCACGAAAGTCATGTAAACGCGGTCGACGTCCGGGCGCTCTTCGCGGTCGACTTTGATGTTCACGAACTCGCGATTCATGATCGCCGCCGTCGCGTCGTCCTCGAAAGACTCGTGCGCCATGACGTGGCACCAGTGGCAGGTCGAATAGCCAATCGAGAGAAAGATCGGCTTGCTCTCCGCGCGCGCTTTGGCGAAGGCCTCTTCATTCCACGGCATCCAATCCACAGGATTGTCTGCGTGCTGCAGGAGATAAGGCGATTTCTCCTGCGCCAGCCGGTTGCTATGTGATGAAGCCGCCATTGGGAGGCGAACATCGAACACCGAACATCGAACGTCCAACGTCGAAGCGCAGGCGTCGCGGCAGCTCATTCCATGTTGGATGTTCGATCTTGGATGTTCGATGTTTCGCTTCTTGAACACACCCGGTGATCTCGTTCTCCTTCTAACCGGGATCGCCCTCGTCGCGTTCCTCTATTCTTCCGTGGGACACGCCGGCGCGTCCGGCTACATCGCGGTCATGAGCCTGTGCGGACTCGCCGCCACCTTCATCCGGCCGACGGCGCTGGTTCTAAACATCCTGGTCGCCTCCGTCGGCGCTTTCCAATTTTTCCGCGCTGGCCATTTCTCATGGAATTTCTTCTGGCCCTTCGCACTGCTCTCGGCGCCCTGCGCCTTTCTCGGCGGCTACCTGCATGTCGCATCGCCAATTCTGAAATACCTCCTGGGCGCCGTCCTCTTGTTTTCGGCGGCGCGCTTGTTCTTTCGCCAGAGTGATCCGCCTCATGTGCAAGCGCCACCTGCACCAGTCTCGCTCGGCATCGGCGCAGGAATCGGCTTCCTCTCCGGCCTCACTGGCACCGGCGGCGGCATCTTCCTAACACCGCTGCTTCTGTTCTGTCATTGGACCTACACTCGTCGCGCCGCGGCGACCTCGGTCTTCTTCATCCTGCTGAATTCGATCGCCGGGCTCCTCGGCTACTTGAGCAGCGGCCGGCCCATTCCACGGGAAGCATGGTGGCTCGCGGTGGCGGCAGTCGCGGCCGGAACTGTCGGTTCTTATTTAGGCAGCCGGCGCTTCCCCATTCGGACGATCTCCGTTTTGCTTGCCCTCGTTTTGGTGGTCGCTGCCCTTAAACTGATCTTCGCAGGCCAATGAGTCCGGGTGAGCCCGAGACGACGAAACGCGAGCCCTTTTTCGGCTGCGCGGCCTTCCTGGCTCTCTTTGTCATGCCGTTCATGAGCATCGCGGCGGCGACGATGGGTCTTTGGAGTGGCGCAACGCTCACGCTGCGTTGCGAACGCCTCGAGCCGCGCCGAACTTGAGGAGGTGCTGGAAACGCGGGGCGTCGTCACGGTTCCCGTGGAGCGCGTGGTGCAGGAAGGCCGAGCGACGTGACGGTGACGAGGCGGATTCTTGGCCTGGTTCCCAATCAGCAAATCCACCTCCAGGACGTGACCTCATTCGACTCATCCAGCGGCACGAGCCGCGTGACGGATCGGTCCGGCCGCACCACGAGCACGTATCAATTAGGTCACGTCGAGCTCACGACTCGCGGAGGCAACGCCTGGCGTTCCCCGGAAATTTCACACGCAATAGGTCCATCACCCGAAGAGATTGAGAACCGATTAGAGGCGTTCATCGTCGGTGAGTACGGCCGGAGCCTGACGATCTGGAGCATCCCGTCGTTGTCGAACATCGTCGGCATTCCGTTCGCGTTGGTGCCCGCGCTCTTCATCTAGATCTGGTTGGCCAGGTTCGCGCAACTGTTCGGCTTGCGCCGCGCTCGGGTCTTGTATCGGCGATCTGTGACCGCCGAAGCCTTTGGGGAGCTAACACGCCTTTTCGGCGGTCGTAGACCGCCGCTACAAGAGACTCAGCTGCGGCGCGTTCTCCGGCGACCACGGATTTCGCGTGAATTCAGACTGCTCGATCGCTCCCGCCTTTCCCTGAATCAGCGCCAGCAATCCCGCGACATCGAAGCCATACCGCACCGGCGCGTACGGCGTCAGATTTTTCTCGGCCAGCCGAAACAAACGCACCGCCGGTCCGAGCCGTCGGCCATGCACGCGATGGGCGGGGTGTTCGAACTGCTTTTGGAGATGAACAAATGCGCCGGCTGCCTGGATCAGGCCCTTGAAATAATTCGCGTCGCCCGAGGTCGTCTTCAGCCAGAGATGTTCGAGCACATCGTGCGCTTCGTAATAGCGCTGCTCATTCCAGCAACGGAAAAAGCCGGTGTAACAGGGATGGTGAGCGATCTCGGCCCCGTCCTCTTCGACCGGCGCGCCGGCCAGCTCAGCCACGAAACGTGAAATCCGCTCGCCTTTGGTCATGCAGGCCTTAATTTGCTGCCGTCTGAGATGAGGGGCAAACTGGCACGCGTGAATTTCCGAGATCGGGAAGACGCGCAGGGCAGCCGATGCTGCGCGGGATGATTTCCCTCCTCCTCCTCCTCATCGGGGCGCTCATCTTTGCTTCGGCCTTGTTCTCCGGTCTGGAGACGGCGCTTTTCTCGCTAAAAGCGCATCAGTTGCGCCGGCTGGAAGACCATCACCCATCGCTCCGGAATTTCATTCAGGTCTTCCGCGATCACCCGCGCCGCGTCCTCAACGTTCTCCTTCTCGCCGATGTCCTGGTCAACGTGCCCCTCGTCGTGCTTTGCCTGTTTCTCCTTTGGGAAGGGCCGCTCGCGGCTGCCCAATTCTCGCAGTGGGTGGTCGCGTTCGTTATTTTCGCAATCGTCGTCCTGGCCTGCGACCTCATCCCCAAAGTCCTCGCCCTTTCCGCGCCGTATCGCCTTTCCGCGATCGGAGTCTTCACTCTGCGCGCTCTCATGCCTCTTCTCGGACGTGTTGGGGATTTGCTGGAAAGAATCAGTGAAGCCCTGGTCTCCAGGATCACACCGGCCCAATCCGGGAGCCGATCCGCCCTGAACGACGAGGCGCTCGAGACCCTGGTCGAGATCGGAGAAGAACAAGGGACGCTCCAGGAGGCCGAGGGCGAGATGATCCAGGAAATTATTAAGCTCGGCGATAAGACCGCGAAGGATTGCATGACACCGCGCGTCGATACTTTTGCCTTGCCCGATGATCTCACGAACGAGGAAGCGATCGCGCAATTAAAAGAACGTCGCCATCGCCGCGTGCCGGTTTATGCCGACACGCCCGACCAGGTCGTTGGCATCATCGATACACGGACGTTCCTGCTCGATCCGAGTGAGCATTACACGGAGAACGTGGCCTTGCCTTCCTTTGTGCACGAGACGATGCCTGCCCTCAATTTGCTCCGCAATTTTCTCTCGCACCCGCAGGGCCTGGCTGTGGTGGTGGATGAATTCGGAGGAACGGCCGGCATCATCACTCTCTCGGATATTGTCGAGGAAATCATCAGCGATGCCGCGCCCCTCGGTCAGGCTGATCTTTACATTGAGCCGCTCGAAGACGGGCGTCTCGTGGTCAGCGGAAACGCGCGGCTGGACGACTTGACCGAGCATCTCGGCTTCGAACTCAAAGCCGAGGGGATCGACACCATCGGCGGCCTTGTTTTCAACCGCCTCGGCTACCTGCCTCCGTCGGGCACGCAGGTCGAGATGCCGCGTCTCGCGATTACGGTTCGACGCACGGGACGCAAACGGATCGAAGAATTGTTGCTCCAGAAGACCGCTTATCTCACGGACGATGAAATGACCGCTGAGGACGACGACAGGGAGGAGGAGACGTCATGATCTGGCTCGCGGTCTTCGGTCTCTGCGCCTTTTCGTTCCTTTTCGCGGGAATCGAAGCCGGGCTCCTTTCGATCGATGAAGTGCAGCTGCGCCATCACGTTAAGCAGCGCACTCGTGGGACACGCCGCCTCGCGCGGCTGCTCGAGCATCCCGGACGCCCGCTCGTCACGGTCCTTATCCTGACGAACATCGCCGACATTCTCGCACTGCTCCTGGCGACAAGGTCGCTGGTCGAATCGTTTGGACGTGGCGGTTATGTGATCGCACTCGCTGCCGCCATTCCGATCTACCTCTTCGTGCTCACGGTTCTGCCGAAGTCGCTTTTCCGGCGGTTTCCATTGCGCGCGCTCGCGGCGCTCGGCGGTTTCCTGGAGACCGCTTCGCTCATCCTGTGGCCAGTGATTGCGTTTGGGGAGCGCGTCGGAAAATTGTTTCTCCCGCGCAAGGCTTCAGACGGCGCCCGCCTTTTCGCCGCGCGCGAGGAACTCAAGCAGGTCGCCGTGCAAAGCGAACGCGAAGGTTCTCTTTCCTCCACCGAACGGGCCATGATTCACAACGTGGTCGATTTCCGGAACGTGATGGTCCGTGATGTCATGGTCCCGCTGGCCAAGTGCCTGACGATTCCACCCCGAACGTCACCCCTTGAGGTCATCGACCTCAGCCGATCGAGCGGTGTCGAGCGCTTTCCTGTTGTCTCCGAGAACGGGGAAGTGATCGGCCTCGTGAATATCTCCGACATTTTGTTCGATCGCGAGACGTCCCCCTCATTGACGAAGTATACCCGGCGAATCGTGGCCGCATCGGAGAATGAGCCGGCCTACCGTATCATCCGGCGTCTTCGGGCCGCGCGCCTGCGGCTGGCGGCAGTAGTGGACGCAGAGCGCAAGCTCATCGGCATCGCGATAGACGAAGAGCTGATCAAGCGCCTCGTGCAGAGTGCGTAATCCGAGACGACCGCGGGACGTTTCCTAAGAGCGCACGCTACAAGCGTGCGCTCCCCGGAGTTTCCCGAACGCCGCCGGCATCGTGGCTGAGGGAATACGCCGTGTTCACCAGTGCCACATGCGAGAAGGCCTGCGGGAAGTTGCCCAGGATACGCCCCGCGCGCGGATCGTATTCTTCGGCGAGAAGGCCGACGTCGTTGCGCAACGATAGCAGCCGCTCGAAAAGCTCTCGCGCTTCCTGCGTTCGCCCGATGAGATGAAGGCAGTCCGCGAGCCAGAAGGAGCAAAGCAAAAACACACCTTCCCCTCCGGGTAAGCCATCCACCTTGTTCGTCTCTGTTCGATACCGCAGCACGAAGCCATCTTCCACCATCTCGCGTTGGATAGCCTCAACCGTGTTCCGGACCCGCTCGTCGGAGGCGGGCAGGAAACCAACGAGCGGCATCATGAGGAGGCTCGCATCCAGCTCGTCTGATCCGTAGACCTGACTGAAAGCTTTCTTCCTCGCGCTGTAACCGCGCGCGCAGACCTGCTCATGGATCTGATCGCGAATGCCGCGCCAGCGCGCCACGTGCTCATCGGCTGCGCAGCCGCATTTCTCCACCAGCTTCACTGCCCGGTCGAACGCTACCCAGGCCATCATCTTGGAGTGTGTGAAATGTTGCGGCTCGCCGCGGATTTCCCAGATGCCGTAATCCGGTAGTTCCCATTTTGTTTCGAGCGACCGCATTAGCGCGACCTGCAACCGCCAGTCTGCTTCGCTCGACTTGATGCCGGCCAGGTCGGCGCGGTACATCGAGTCGAGCACCTCCCCATAGACATCCAGCTGGAATTGTTGCGACGCGGCATTGCCGACTCGCACTGGCTGCGAATTCTCGTAACCGGCGAGCCAGGGCAGCTCAAACTCATCCAGACGCCGCTCGCCGCGCACCCCATACATGATCTGCATCTGCGCAGGGCTCCCCGCGATGGCGCGGAGCAGCCATTCGCGCCAGGCACGGGCTTCTTCAAGATAGCCAGCATCCATTAAGCCGACGAGCGTGAAGGTCGCGTCCCGCAGCCAGCAATAGCGATAGTCCCAATTCCGCACGCCACCGATCTCTTCCGGCAGCGACGTGGTGAGTGCCGCAACGATTCCGCCGGTCGGGCCATAGGTGAGGCCTTTCAGGGTAACGAGGGAGCGCATGACCGCGTTGCGCCACTCGCCCTTTGCCTGACAGCGGTTCGCCCAGCCGCGCCAGTAACGCTCCGTCTCCTCCAGCGCATGCTCGGCATGCACCTTGCGCGGCGGTTTCTCATGCGACGGGAACCACGTCAAAACGAAAGGCACGCGATCGCCTTGCTCGACCGTAAACTCCGCGACCGTGGAGAGATTCTCGCCATGTGTCTCCATCGGCGTGTGCAGGATCATCGCGTCCGGGCCTGCGATTGCTTCCAGCCCGCCGTGCTGTTTCCGCACCCACGGGATGATATGTCCGTAGTCGAAACGAATCGTAAGGTCCATCCGCATCGGCACGCTTCCCGCCACCCCTTCGACGATGCGGATAATGTCCGGTGCCTCACCGCGTGGCGGCATGAAATCAATCAACCGCACCGTCCCTTCCGCGGTCTCCAGCTCCGTCTCGAGAATCAGCGTGTCGCCGCGATAGGTCCGGCGCGTTGCGGTCAATGCTCCGGCAGGCGTAAAGCGCCAGGTGCCATTTTTCCCGTCCCCGAGAAGTGCCGCGAAACAGGCGCCTGAATCAAAGCGCGGAAAGCAAAGCCAGTCGACGCAACCAAAGCGGCTGACGAGCGCGCCCGTCTGCGTATCGCTAAGAAAGGCGTAATCCTCGATCTTCGTCATGGGGGGCGTAGCACATGCGTTTCGCTTGTGCTTTGCGGGAACGCAAGCCAGAGGCGTGCGCTACCTCTCCGCCAGTCCCCCGATCCCTTCACTCGTTAGGCGAAAGACCGTCCAGTCCTCCATCGGTCTGGCCCCGAGCTTCCTGTAGAATTGAATTGCCGGTTCATTCCAATCCAGCACCGCCCACTCCATCCGTCCGCAGCCCCGTTGCTCCGCAATTTGCGCCAGCCGCTGCAGCAACGCGCGCCCATATCCACGACCTCGAGTTTCCGGCCGGACGAAGAGATCTTCGAGATACAATCCGGGACGCCCGAGCCACGTCGAAAAATTAAAGAAGTAGACGGCGAATCCGACCGGTTCCTCTTTTTCGAACGCCAGAAGGACTTCCGCAGCCGGCTTCTCACCAAAAAGAACCTCGCGAAGCTGAGCTTCGCTCGCGACCGCATCGTCCGGTGCGCGTTCGTACTCCGCCAGCTCACGAATGAGCTGCCCAATCAGCGGCACATCATCCACGTTGGCTTTACGGATCGCGCAAGGGAGACTCATTTGGCGAAGCTTCCCGCTTGCGCGCGGGGCGGTGCAAGTTGAAAACTTGGCCCTTGCCCCGCGGCTAATTCATCCAAAGTTTCCGGAGTAGCCCTGTCGCGCCCATGAAGACCAATCTTTTGCGCCGATCCACTCCTGCCTTCTTTTTCGCGCTGCTCGTCGGTGGCTTTGGATTCGCGCTATCCTCCACGGCGCAGCCGCCCCCTCCCGGCAACGAAGTCGCCGCCAGCCTGGCAGGTGCGACGGTCGTTGATTACAAAAAGCTCCTCCCGCTTCTGCCGGAGCCTCCCTCTGACTGGAAGGCAGAAGAAGCGGAGGGCGCCACCGAAGAGATGGGCGACGCGCAGCTCTCCAGTGTGCACCGCGACTTCCAGAAGGGCGAGGGAGACGCCGCGCCCACCACTTCTATCAGCATTCTGGATTCAGCGGCCAATCCGGAATACGTCGAGTCAACGCAAGCGGCCTGGGCCTTCACCGAAACCACGAGCGACGGCTACACCAAGCCCGTCACGGTCGAAGGCATGCCGGGCTTCGAAACCTTTGAGAATGAGGGAAAGCACGGGACGCTCTGGCTGCTGGTGGCAAAACGCTATTTCCTCCAGATCGAGACGACCGGCCAGGACGCGAGCGAGCTCCAGACCTGGCTGAAGAAGATCGACTTGAAGAAGCTGGCGGAGATCAAGTAGGCGGGAAGCGACACTCCTGTCGCCCAAGTATTTGCGGCCCGAAGCAGGCCGCCTTTTCAAGATGACTGTCCGATCCCCCGCCGTTGCTCCTTCCCTTTGGCAGCGCCTGCGCGACGCGCTTTTCGCGCCGGTCGACAACGCGTCGCTCGTCTTCTTCCGGATCGCGTTCGGGCTGCTCATGCTTTGGGAAGTCTCGCGCTATTTCCGTTACGGCTGGATCCACCCGCAGTGGATCGAACCGCAATTCCTTTTCAAATACTACGGCTTCTCATGGGTGCGGCCGTGGCTGGGGAACGGGATGTACATCCACTGGTGGGCTCTGGGCGGTCTGGCGGCCTTCATCACGATCGGCTTTCTCTATCGCCTGAGCACCGCCCTGTTTTTCCTCGGCTTTACTTACTGCTTCCTCCTCGATCAGGCGACCTACCTGAATCACTTTTATCTGATTTGTTTGCTGAGCTTTCTGCTCATCTTTCTGCCGGCTAATCGCGCGCTTTCCGCCGATGCCTGGTTCCGGCCACGCCTGCGGGCGCAAACCGCGCCGGCCTGGGCGCTCTGGATCCTGCGCGCGCAGATCGCGATCGTTTATTTCTTTGGCGGGCTGGCCAAATTCTCGCCCGATTGGCTGCGAGGCGAACCAATGCGCGCACACATGGCGAAGAACACGAGCTTCCCTGTGATCGGGCAATTCTTCCGAGAAGAATGGGCCGTCTACGCGGTGAGCTACGGAGGTCTGTTCCTTGATCTGCTCATTGCCCCCCTCCTTCTCTGGCGACGCACGCGCATACCGGCACTTTGCGCCGGTATCATTTTCCACCTGATCAACTCGCAGCTCTTTCGCATTGGCATTTTCCCGTGGCTCGGAATCGCCGCGACACTTTTGTTCCTGCCGCCCTCCTGGCCGCGCTGGTTGATCCATCTCGTCCGACGAAAGACGCCGCTTGCTTCCGAAAGCGCTTCCGCGCGCGCTTTGCCGCGGCATGCCACGGTGGTGCTCAGTCTCCTGGGCGTTTATGTGCTCCTCCAGTTACTCGTCCCGCTCCGTCACTTCCTCTATCCCGGGCGCGTCGATTGGACATCGGAAGGGCACCGCTTTAGCTGGCGCATGAAGCTGGTCGATCGTCAGGCGCGCGCGCGCTTCTACGTCATCGATGAAAATGTGGGCCGCGAAGCCCAGGTGAACCCGCGCACTTATCTGCGCTCGGTCCAGGCGAACAAGATGGCCGCCACGCCCGACATGATTCTGCAGTTCGCGCACTTTCTTGCCGGGAAACTGCCGCAACGCGGGGTGAAACCGCTCCGCGTGGAAGCACGCGTCATGGCGTCGCTCAATGGCCGCAAGCCCGAGCTCTTCGTCAACCAAAGCGTAAACCTGGCGGCCGAACCGCGCACGCTGCGGCCGGCTCCCTGGATTCTCCCAATGAAGGAACCGCTGCCCATGATCCGCCCCGTAGACGCGAAGCCAGCGCCCGCTGAAGAGAGCGAGCCGGGGGCGGAATGACGCGCCGCAGCCGGAGAGACACGCCGTCACCGCACTCACGAGGAGCTATAAAGCCGGTGAAGAAGTTGCGCGTCGTGTTGGCATCATTCGAACTCCACCGGGGTACTGCAACAAATTCTCGCTCGGTTACGCTGAAATGCAGCGCGAGCCTCAGGTTGTAGCCGGGGCGTTGACTCACCACCACAGACGCGGCGAATGCGCTGAATGATTATAGGATGGTTATCTCATCGGAGGTCTTAGTGGCGCGCAAGCTCCACTTCGATTTTCCCCAGCGGCAGGCAGTTCACGACATCTTCCTTGGTCAGCCATCCTTTCCGCGCGACGCCAATACCGAACCAAAGCTCCTGCAAGCGATCGACCGCGTGAGCATCCGGATTGATGACACATTTGACTCCCTGCGCTTTTGCGCGCGGCCACCAGCGCCAATCGAGATCGAGACGTTTCGGAGCGGCATTGATCTCGATCCAGGTCCCGGTCTCCGCGGCGGCTTCGATGATGGCCGGAATGTCGACGGCATACGGCTCGCGGCGTAAGAGCAGACGGCCAGTGGGGTGCGCGAGAAACGTGACGTAAGGGTTGCTCAGCGCGCGGATAATTCGCTTCGTCATTTCCGCCTCGGGGAGAGTAAAGGCGGAGTGCACCGAAGCGACGACGAAGTCTAGTTCGGCCAGGAGTTCATCCGGAAAATCAAGCGAGCCATCGCGCAGGATGTCGCATTCCACCCCGGAGAAAATACGGAAGCCTTCGCGCTCCTCGTTTAAGCCGCGGATTTTCGCCATCTGCACGCGCAGGCGCGCCTCGTCCAGGCCACGCGCCTGGATCGAGCTACGGCTGTGATCTGCGATCCCGAGATATTGCAGCCCCAATTCCTCCGCCGCGTCCGCCATTTCCTCGAGCGAATTTCGTCCATCGCTTGCGGTCGTGTGACAATGGAATGTGCCGCGAATATTTTCCTTCTCGATCAGCCGCGGCAATCGTCCCTCTGCCGCAGCCTCAAATTCGCCATTGTTTTCGCGCAGCTCGGGCGCGATGTAATCCAAGCCTAACGAGCGGTAGAGTTCGGCCTCGTCACGAATCTCGGGAATCTCCTTCGCGGCCTGGCGCCTCTTCTTCGCCTCGGGCGCGAGCGGGGCCAGGGCGATCCGATATTCGTTCAACGTCCAACCGTTTTGCAAGGCCCGGTTCCGAAGCACCACATTGTGCTCCTTGCTCCCAGTGAAAGAATTGAGCGCAAATGGATATTCGGCCGCGGTGATGACGCGCAGATCGCACTGAATGCCGGAACGCAGCCGCACGCTCGATTTCGTGGCGCCCTGCACCAGAACTGAGTCCACCAGAGGATGCGAGATGAAGAATTTCGAGACCACGGCCGGTGCGTTTGTCGCCACGATAAAATCAAGATCACGGACGATTTCCTTCCGGCGCCGATAGCTCCCTGCGATGCAGACGTGCAACGCTTCCTCGAGCGCGCGCAGATGATCCTGCAGCGTCTCCGCCTCCGCCGCGATCTGCCCCAACTGAAAGGAGCCGGACTGCTTCGAACGTTCCTCGATCGCGCGGCAAAGCTTTTCCTGGGTGGCCTTGCCGAATCCCGGCAACTCGGCGACGCGATCGGATTCGCACGCTTCCTTCAATTGCGCGATCGAGCCGACGTGAAGTTTCTCGTAAAGGGCTTTGATCTTCTTGCCGCCGAGCCCCGGCAGCGTGAAGAGCTCGAAAATATCCGGTGGAAACTCCGCGCGCAGTGTTTCGAAGAAGCTCGAAGTTCCCGTCCCAGCCAGGTCCTTGATGACCGACGCAATCCCTTTGCCGACGCCGGGGATGCTCGCGAGCGTCGCCTCGTCGCGCAGGTCGGCGGCGTTTCCTCCCCACGTTTCAATGGAACGAGCCGCGTTGGTGTAAGCGCGGATCTTAAACGGGTTTTCCGCCTTTAGCTCCAGGAGCGTCGCGATCTTTTCCATCGTGTCAGCGATCGCCGATTTATCCATGCGACACCGTTACCAGAGATTCGCGACGGGTCGATTCTCTGTCGGCCCGGCCCGTGCTCTCTTCCGCAGCGTATGCAAATAGTCGCGAAGGATTTCGCCGCGCTGGACCTTGTGTACGAAGTGGAGCAATCAAGCGACCTCATCTCCTGGAGCGCGGCGACAACGAGCGACCAGCGCAGCCGCGCGGCTACATTCGCCCACGGCGCTTATAAAACTCCAGACGCGCCAGAACCGTGTCCACGTATTTCCGCGTGCCGGGGAAGTCGATGTTGTTCCGAAATGTTGTGGCCGGAACGATGCCCACGTCCTCGCCACCGGCCCACCGTTGGGCTCGGCTGGCGCCGGCGTTATATTCGGCGAGCGCAAACGGGATTGGGTCGACCTGATTTTTCCAATGGCCCAGGGCGCGCGCCAAATACCACGTGCCAGCCCGGAGGTTCACCTTCGGATCGAACAGCTCCTCCACGCGAAAATTTTCGACTTTGCCGTCCTGGGCCCATTCCCCCGCCGCTCTCTCCGTCACCTGCATAAGGCCGCGCTCACCGGCGCTGCCATACTTGCGCGGATCGAAACTGCTTTCGCGCCAAACGACAGACTTCACCAGCATCGGATCGACCCGATATTGCGCGGCGACCGCGCGAATCAATTCATCGTGCTGCTGAAAACGCGCCGGACTGATCCATTCATAGAGCGTGTAGACCGTATCGCCCGAGCGGAAGGCGAGGTAGGCCGTGCCCGTGCCGGCCGCGAGCAGACCACAGATCAGGAGTTTGAGAACGAAACGCATCGGTGCTGCATCAATCACGCACGCTTCCATGCGGGCAACCGAATTCCGCTCGGCGAGCATGTTCGCAATTCATTCGATGTTCGATGTTCGGTGTTCGATGTTGGATGTTCGATGTTTTCCTGCCGCTCCTAATTCGTGAAACCGAAATACGCCCGCGTCATCGTCGATCGTGCGATTCAGCGCGAGCTGGATTACCTGATCCCCGAAACTTTCGCCGACCGAATCGAGATCGGCTGGCGTGTGCGCGTGCCTTTTCGCGACAAAGCCGCTCTCGCGACGGTCGTGGCCATTCTGGAGGAGTCGGACGCGTCGGGCATCCGGCCTATCGAGGCCATCGTCGGTGAGGGTGCGGCGCTTAGTCCAAAACTGATCGAGCTCGCGCGCTGGATGAGCGCTTATTACTGCTGCTCGATCGAGACCGTGATGCGCAGCCTGCTCCCGCAGGTCATCCGCCGCGCGGAGGTGAGCTGGAAGAAGCAGCTCTTCGTGCATCCGGGAGCCGGGCTCTCCGCGGACGCGCTGGAGAAATTGCGCAAGCGCGCGCCGCGCCAGGCGGATCTACTCCAGGCAGTGGGTCAACTCAGCGGCCCCGTCCCGGCCGCGGATCTGCTTCGGCAAACATCGCTCGACAATCAGACGCTCCGCGCCCTCGCGAAGCGCGGGCTTATAGAGCTGCGGGAAGAGGCGGTGCAGCGCGATCCCCATGCCGATGAGCAGTTCGTCGCGACGACCAATCTGGAGTTGAACGCGGAGCAAACCGCGGCTCTCGCGGTGGTCGAGGAGTCGTTAGCCGATTCGGCTGGGGCTCGGCCGATCCTGCTCCACGGCGTGACCGGCAGCGGCAAGACGGAAATTTATTTGCAAGCGATCCGCTTCACCCTGGCCCGAGGTAAGACGGCCATCGTGCTGGTGCCGGAAATTTCCCTCACGCCGCAGACCGTCGAGCGATTCAAGAGCCGCTTCTCGGAAGCAGCCGACATGGTCGCAGTCTTGCACAGCCGACTTTCGGAAGGCGAGCGGCACGATGAATGGCACAAGATTCAGAGCGGACGCGCCCGAATCGTGATCGGGGCGCGGAGCGCGATTTTCGCGCCGCTGGAAAACCTCGGGCTCATCGTCGTCGATGAAGAACACGAGACTTCCTACAAGCAGGAGGAAGCGCCGCGCTACCAGGCGCGGGATGTGGCCGTCGTGCGTGGCAAGCTGGAGAACTGCGTGGTGCTGCTCGGAACGGCGACGCCATCGCTCGAGACGTACTACAACGCTACACGAGGCAAATATCGGCTCGTGAACCTGACGCTGCGGGTGGACGGCAACCAGATGCCGCTGATTCGCATCGTTGACCTTCGACAGGAGAAACGAAAAGCGAAGTCCCTCACCATTCTAGGCGAGAAGCTGCATACCGCGATCCTGGCGCGCCTGGAAAAGCGCGAGCAGACGATCCTCTTTCTGAACCGCCGCGGGTTTTCCACTTCGCTTCTTTGCAGCGCCTGCGGAGAGGCGCGCGAGTGCCCGAATTGCAGCGTAGCACTCACGTTCCATCGCACCGCTTCGCGTCTGAACTGCCACCTTTGCGGACACACCGCCGCGGTCCCGAAGAAGTGCCCGGCGTGCGGAGAAGACGCGCTCATCTACTCGGGCTTCGGGACCGAGAAAGTAGAGGCAAACGTACAACAGCTCTTCCCGAAAGCGGTCGTCCGGCGGATGGACGCCGACTCCATGACGCGCAAAGATGCCTTCCGTGAAACGCTCCGCGCTTTCCGTGGGGGCAAGATCGATATCCTGGTCGGGACTCAGATGATCGCGAAGGGCCTGCATTTTCCGAACGTCACCCTGGTCGGGATCATCAATGCCGATCTTGCGCTTCATCTGCCGGATTTCCGCGCGGGCGAACGAACCTTTCAGCTCCTTACCCAAGTCGCCGGGCGGGCCGGTCGCGGTGAAACGCCGGGGGAGGTTTTCGTGCAAACCTTCACGCCTTTCAGTCCGTCGATTCAATTCGCGCGGCATCATGATTTTGTCGGCTACTTCGAGCAGGAGCTGGAATTTCGGGAGCGCTGCGACTTTCCACCCTTCACGCACGCGGTGCTGCTGACCGTCCGTTCAGCGCACGAAGCCCGTGCGAAGTTTTCCGCGGAAACGCTGGCGCGCCGGCTGCGCGAGGCCTTGCCAAAGGAATTCATCTTGAGCGATCCTGCGCCCGCGCCGCTCGAGAAACTGCAAGGGCAATTCCGTTACCATATCCTGCTCCGCGGCGAAGCCATCATGCGGCTCAGCCGTCTCGTCCGAAGCACGCTCGATAAATTACCGATGCCGGAAGACGTGCTGGCCTCGGTGGATGTGGATCCGTATCAGCTCCTATAGACGGAGCACGCCCGTGCTCCGGCTTTCTTTTCGCAGCCTGTCCGCTTAGCCTAGCGCCCGCTTTTCCTGTTTCATGTCATTCGGCAAGACACTGCTGCTCGCGGCTTGCGTGATCCTGACCGGCATCACGTTTCTTCACCGCGCCCTGAACCTGCGGGCTGCTTCAAATGATTTCCGGGTCGGTTTTCTCCCGGTCACTTGTCATCTCACTTGCCCGGTGACTGACTTCATCAACAAGCAAATCGCAGGGAAAAGCATCTTCGATCCGGTGCGCTTTCAGGGTTGGCCGGAATTAAAGGAAGCGTATCTCTCCGGCTATACCCGGGCGACATTCATCCTCGCGCCGATGGCGATCGCGCTCCGCGAACAAGGCGTGCCAATCAAGATAGTGTATCTAGGCCATCGCGAAGGCGGCGACGTGATGGTGCACACCGATTCTCAGATTTTTCGGACGGAAGACTTGAAGGGGAAAACGGTCGCAGTGCCGGGGCGTTATGCGAACCACCGCCTCATCTTTTATCGCGAACTGAAGAAGGCCGGGATGCAATTAAGCGACGTGAACATCGTCGAGATGCCGCCGCCGGATATGCCCGCGGCGCTCTACTCACGCTCCGTGGATGCGATTACCTCCGGCGAGCCGTTCCCCGGTCAAACCGAGATGGATGGCTACGGCCGGGCTCTTTATCGCGTAAAGGAGGTGTGGCCCGGCTTTATCTCGTGTGTTCTCGCGGTGCACGAAGATGTCATTAAGCACCGGCGCGCCGAAGTGCAGCAGCTCGTAGATGGCATCGCGAAAAGTGGGAAGTGGCTCGACACAAATATGGAGAATCGCATGGCTGCGGCGCAGTTCGTCAGCACGCTTTATTACAACCAAAATCCTCGGTTGCTCACCTATGTGCTGAGCCAGCCACCCGATCGCGTGAAGTACAGCCAGTTAAAGCCGACCCGGCCGAACTTTGAGGAAATAGAAATGCTCGCGAAGGAAGCGGGGATTTTGAAAGGCACGGCGCACTTCGAGGATTACGTCGACGACTCGTTTGCACCCGCTGACGATGTGGTGATTGCGCATGCCTACGCGTCAAAAGAGAAATGAGGGCGATCGACGATGTATCAGGAGCGGCCGTGTCCGAGGAAAAGCTGGTTTCGGCAAAGCCATTGCGCGAGACACGTGCGCACACCAGAACTTCTGCGCGCGGCGCGCCTGATTGGTTGAGTTTCGCTCTGCCGCTGACCGTCGCGGGTTTCTTTCTTGTCCTTTGGCATCTCGGCGTGCGCTTGTCCGGGAGCGACCTTTTCCCGACACCAGCCGAGGTGGCGCGCGGCGTGATTGAACTCGCGCAAAGAGGATTGCTCCTGAAATACATCGTAGCTTCCCTCTTCCGAGTCAGCTGGGGGTTTGCGCTCGCTGTCATGATCGGCGTGCCGCTCGGGCTGATGCTCGGCTGGTATGCGCGCGCCTTTCAGGCTCTCAATCCGCTCATCCAAATTTTCCGGCCGATCTCGCCGATCGCCTGGATTCCTCTCGCGATCCTTTGGTTCGGCGTAACTGACATGGCGCCGATCTTCCTCATCTTCCTCGCGAGTGTATTCCCGATCACGGTCTCCGCGATCGCGGCCGTGCAAAACATGCAGCCGGTTTATCTGCGAGCCGCGCGGAACTTCGGGCTTAGTCGCGGTGAGCTTTTCCGCCAGGTTATTCTGCGCGCGAGCCTGCCGCAGATCATCACGGGGATTCGCATCGCCTTGGGCGTAGCCTGGCTGGTCGTTGTCGCCGCCGAGATGATCGCGGTCAACAGCGGCCTGGGCTACCTGATCATCGACGCGCGGAATGCGGGGAAGCGCTACGACCTTGTCGTCGCGGGGATGGTCATGATCGGGTTGATCGGACTAATGCTCGATCTGCTCGTTAGG
Source organism: Chthoniobacterales bacterium (assembly GCA_013697365.1). Classification (GTDB taxonomy): domain Bacteria; phylum Verrucomicrobiota; class Verrucomicrobiia; order Chthoniobacterales; family UBA10450; genus JACCTI01. The sequence goes on along the minus strand of JACCXA010000157.1, from coordinate 4,831 downwards.
CAGTTGGAGAAGTTTGATGAGGTGCGGTGGGGCTACTCGAATCGGTGAACGGGGAAGAAGAAGGGGCAAACATCGAACATCGAACATCGAACATCGAAGTGTGGGATACGATGCCGGGAGTGACGAGTCCCCTCGAGTCGAAGAGCGAATCTATGATCTCGAAGAGCGCCTGCTTGAATATGCAGCCGCGATCATCCGACTGGAAAGGGAGCTGCCCAGGGATCGGGAGAGCAATCATATCGCAGGCCAGTTGCTGCGCTCCGGGACGTCGCCGCTGCCAAATCACGGCGAAGCCGAGTCCGCGGAATCTCCGGCCGACTTCGTGCACAAGCTGAAGGTTTGCCTCAAAGAGCTGCGAGAGACGAGGCGCTGGCTTCTCCTGGTTCTTCGCGTTCCGCTGATCGACCGCAGCCCCACGATTGACGCTCTGCTCCAGGAGACGATCGAACTGATCCGCATCTTCGTGGCGAGTATCCGGACCGCCGAGCGACGGTCGTCCAAGGCAGAAGACACCGCGCCATGACCATTCGATGTTCGATGTTCGATGTTGGGTGTTCGATGTTTGCTTTTCAATCTTCTCACTGTCGGACTCCGTGATGAGCGAGCCAGCCATCTCGATTCGGAATTGTTCCGTTACATTTCCAGGTCAGCGTCCGGGCGAAAGCATCGATGTTCTGCAAGACGTCAGCGCCAATGTCGCCACCGGCGAGTTCGTTTGCCTTGTCGGCCCCAGCGGCTGCGGGAAATCGACTTTGCTCAACGTGGTCGGAGGCTTTCTGGAGGCCACTTCCGGCGAGGTGCTCGTGGAAGGGCAGCCGGTGCGCGGTCCCGATCCTCGCCGCATCTTTGTTTTCCAGGAGAACGGCGTCTTCCCGTGGCTGAACGTGCAGGAAAACATTGCCTTCGGCCTGCGAAGGCGCGCAGCCGCAGAGCGCACGCAAATCGTCGCGCATTACACCACGATGGTTGGGTTGACGGGTTTTGAGGCAGCTTACCCGCGCGAACTTTCCGGCGGCATGCGGCAGCGCGTCGAGATCGCTCGCGCTCTCGCGGCCAACCCCGACATCATCTACATGGACGAACCGTTCGGCGCGCTTGATTTTATCACGCGCCTGAAGATGCGCGCCGATCTCGTCCGAATCTGGCAAAGCGAGAAGAAGACAATTCTGTTCGTGACGCACGACATCGAGGAGGCGGTGCAACTGGCCGACCGCGTCCTGATCATGAGCCAACGCCCGGCCACCATCCAGGAAGTGGTCGAGATCGACCTGCCGCGGCCGCGCGATCTCGATTCACCCGGTTATCTCGAGAAGCGCGACCAGATATTTCGCGTTATGGGCATGAGCCTGCGGGTGGGTGAAACGTCCGGCGTTTAGCTGCACCAGGTGGTTTAATCTCGCGCCACTCGGCCGGGCGGCTGAAGCTTTCACCCATGAAAACTTTCGCCGTTTATCTCCTGGGTCGTGAGCAACCTGTCGAAGTGAAAGCCGATTGGTTCGCGCTGGTCGGAGACAAAGGAGATCAATCCTCGTATCGCTTCAAAGTGAAAACAGAGGAGGGCAGTGAAGTGGTCGGCGAAACGCCCACGCGCAATTTGCTCCTGATCGTCGAGCAGGATGCGCTGGCGTGAAAACTAGCCGCTTCCCTTAAACATCGCGGCGTCGAGAATCGACCAAAGATGGATGAGCCATCCGAGGAGTATCATCCACAAGAGGCCGGCGAGAATGAATTGCACGATCGCCATGAGAAGCCGGCCCTGAATCAGCTGCCCCAGCCCTGGGATAAAAAAGCTGCATAACGCTGCGATGACGTTTCCAGTGGAACCTCGGCCTGCCATAGGAGAAACGCTTCGGCAATTCGAGAGCAACGACAAGCGCTTTCTTCAGCTCCCAGTCCGCCTGCGATGGCCCCTCCTGCGACGACCTGATGCCTAAGCGCGCGGAGAAATGCGCGGTCTGCGGCTGCGTGGAGAAGCGGGTGACTGGGCCGGAAGCGCCAGGCTTCCGCGCGACGGCGGGCGACGTAGCTTTCGAACAACCGCCCTATCACATCTACGAATGCACGCAGTGCGGGCTGCTTTATCGCGACGTCATTCTTTCGGCGGACGAATTCAGTCAATACTACGCCGCGGCCAAATATGAGGGGTGGGAGACGGCCGGATATTACCCTACGGAAACGGCGGTCTTGAGCGTGCTGCGCGCTCTGCCGCCGCGCAGTCGCATCCTTGATTTCGGGTGCAGCTCCGGCCGCCTCCTTGCCGGTCTGCTACCGGAGTATGACTGCCATGGTTTCGAGATAAACGACGAAGCTGCGGCCGTGGCGGCGATGAAAGGTTTGCGCATGTTTTCGTTGGCGGAGATCGAGGCAGGCGAAGCTGGAAAATTTGCGGCGATCGTGCTCGTCGATGTCTTCGAACATCTTTCCGATCCTGTCGAAACCCTGCGCACGCTGACTCGACTTCTCGCGCCCGATGGCGTCCTGCTTCTTGTCACAGGCAACGGCGACGCGCCAGCCTGCCGCCGCGACCCGGCGCAGTTCTGGTATTTTCGGATCATCGAGCACGTCTGCATGCTGACGCGGCGAAGCGCGGAATTCATCGCCGCCGAGAGCGGACTGAAGCTGGCGAGCTGGCAGACCCTGTCCCATTACAAACTCACGCTCCGCGAAAGGCTGGTGCAGCGCACGCAAGACTTCGCCTATTGGCAATTCCGCGGGCGCACTCTGCTGGCCCGGACCGTGTTGCCCTTCATCCCGCTGCTGCGCCGTGCCCGCCTGGCAGCCGTCGCACCGGCTTATACGTGTTCGCCGGATCACGTGCTCGCAATCTTCCGATCCTCTCTGGGCGAATGCGGAGATGAGCGTGCGCCGACGCGCATTAATGAATGATCGCGCGCGCGCACGTTTTCGCCTGAGCGAGAGCGGAGGTGCGAAACGCTCGAGTAGCAGCATTCGTCAGCCGGGGGACAGCCTCGCCTTGCAGAGTCCGCCGATCTCGCGCAATCTGCCGCTTATGAGGCGCCGACAAAATTCGGATAAGTGCGGCGCCACCGCTGTGGGCGTCGCGCTCGCCGCGCTCATAGCATTCTTCCTGGCCCTGGTGCTGGGAGCGGCCCCAGCGCTGCACGCCTCTATCCATACAGACGCGGGAGCTCCGCAACACGAGTGCGCGATCACCGTTCTCGAGGCAGCAACGCAGCTAGCCGACTCGGCTCCAGTTCTGGCTGAGCCGCAACCCGCGACACGGTGCTCCTCGGCTGCGACTTTTCATTCCGTTTGGGTAGCGACACCCTTCAGCCACGCGCGCGTCTTCGAGCACGCGCCGCCCGCTCTCTCCTAAAGCGCGCAGCTTCGCTGTCTCTCCTCCTCCGGAGCAGGCTTTCCTGTCCCGGGCGCTGAGTCCCCGCGCGGTAGCGCGTTCGCCCACTGATTTGCAGCGGACTTCACCTGTCGTGAAGTGCCGCGCTTTCGCACTGCAAAGGACTTTTAACCTGGGAGAATCATATCAAACAATTCGTCATGACAGTGCTCGTGCTGGCCCTTCATTCCGGCCTGGCGAGCGCGCAGGAAGCCGTCCGCCCTGCTGCCAGTCCATCTTCGTCTCCGCGCGCTGAAACCGAGCGCGTCATCGTCACTGCCGGCGCGATCGAGCACAGCGAAACGGACAGCATTGAGCCCGTTTCCGTCCTGAATGCGCAGGAACTAAAACGCCAGGCTGCCGCTACGCTGGGCGATTCTTTGCGCGATCAGCCTGGTGTGGCTGCGAGCGGTTTCAGCGCGGGCTCGAGCCGCCCCGTCATCCGCGGTCTGGCCGATAATCGCGTCCGTGTGCTGAATAACGGCACGGAAGTGTTCGACGTTTCGAACCTCAGCCCCGACCACGCGCCGAGCGTCAGTCCCTTGCTCAGCTCCAGCATCGAAGTGGTGCGTGGTCCGGCCACGATTCTCTACGGCTCGGGCGCGATTGGCGGCGTCGTCAACGTGACCGACACCCGCATTCCCGTCGAAGCGCCATCGAAGCCTTTCGGCGGTGAGATTGGCGCCCGCTTTGGCTCGATCGATCTCGAACGGAGCGGAGCTATCTCGCTTCAGCTTGCGCCCGCCGCGCACATTGTCCTTCACGCCGACGCTTCGATTTTTCGTACGGATGATCGCGGCATTCCCGGCTTCGCCTTGAGCGATCGAATCCGCGAGCAGTTCACGCCGGAGCGGGCGAGCGGCCGCGGTTTTGGCGAAAACCCGAAAGGTGAAGTGCCGAACACCTACGTGCGGACGAAAGAGTTTGGCTTCGGTGCATCGTATGTTTGGGAGAAAGGGTATATCGGCGCATCCTTCAGTGGGTTCGATTCCATCTACGGCATCCCCGCTGATCCGGTGGCAACGCTGGCGGGCGAAGAACAAGCGCCGGTTTTTATCGATCTGGCGAAGCGCCAATTTAATCTCCGCAGCTCGATCGTTGATCCCATCACCGGGATTCATAACGCGAACCTCAAGCTGGTTTACACCGACTACGAACATCAGGAGATCGATGGCGGCGCGGTTGCCGCGACCTTCAAAACGAGCGGCGTCGATTCCCGCCTAGAAATCGTGCATGAACCGATCGGCCCTTTCCAGGGATCAATCGGCGGACAGGCTTTCTTTAAAAATCTCTCAATTCTGGGCGAGGAAGCCTTTCTCCAACCGACGGAAACACTCCAACTGGCCGCCTTCCTCTTCGAAGAAGTAAAGCTCAAGACGGTGCGGCTCCAGGCCGGAGCGCGCGTTGAATATGACTCTGTCGTGATTGATTCCAACGATCCCGCCTTGACCTCACTCACTTTAGCGGATCAGAAGC
>JACCXA010000146.1 GCA_013697365.1 Chthoniobacterales bacterium | reverse complement strand
AAGATTGACCAAGCTACATCAGCGCATCAATGTATCGTGATGCGTACCACCATTACTTTGGACGACCAGGCTTATGAGGCGGCGCTCACCCTTTCAAAGAGCTCCGGCAAACGGCTGGGCGAGGTCATTTCCCAATTGATTCGCCGGGCCATTCAAGCTGAAGAGCGCCCGCAACCAAAACGTGGAAAACGCTTTCCCTTCTTCGAGCTGCCGGGTGGGACGCCGATGATATCGCTCCGAGCGGTGCGGCGCGAATGGGAGGACAGTTGAGTGAAGACGCTGTTATTGGATGCCAACGTGCTCCTCGCGCTGGCCTGGCCAAACCATCCCTTTCACCGGCGCGCGCTAGGCCGGATAGACCTTCGCAGCCGCTTGCGCTGGGGGACGTGTCTGCTCACGCAGGCCGCCTTCGTTCGCCTCTCCAGCAACCCGGCTGTTATCCCCGGCGCCAAGTCCCCCGCGGAGGCTGGGCAGATGCTCCAGCAGTTGATCGAAGATCGTGATCATGTCTTCCTCGAAGCGCGGAAGTCAGCCCGACCGCAACTCGGCGCCCTGCTCCGCCGCTGTCAGGGACATAACCAGGTAAATGATGCCTTTTTGATTTGGCTCGCTTCCGTCCACGGGGGGACGGTGCTGACATTCGATGCGCCGTTGCGACACCTGGCTCCGAGCAAAGACCTCGTTGAGCTAATTGCCTGACCAGCGACACATGCAATGCGGTCCTGCCTGAGCTGGCTGACACATCATGATTCTCACCACGCAACGCAAATCGCTCTCACGCGCAGACTGTGACGTCGCCTTCGATAACCTGACGCGCCAGCTCTATGCGACCGACGCGTCGATCTATCAGATCGAGCCGATGGCGGTGGCGTTCCCGCGCAGCGCTGTGCAGGCTAGCTCGGTCATCCACGCCGCAGCCGATGCGAGTATCCCGATCACTCCGCGCGGGGCCGGAAGCGGACTCGCGGGCGGCGCGCTCGGTGATGGGGTGATCGTCGAGTTTTCGCGGCACAATCGCGAGATTTCGGCGCTCGATCTGGAGAAGCGCACCGTCCGGGTCGGCGCGGGCGTGGTGCTCGATCAGCTAAATGCTTTTCTAAAACCGCACGGCTTTTGTTTCGGTCCGGACGTCGCGACCAGCTCTCGCGCCACGCTCGGCGGCATGATTGCGAATGACTCGTCGGGCGCGCGTGTCCCAGTCTATGGGACGACGGCCGATCATGTGCAGTCGATCGAAATCCTGCTGGCAGACGGGCGCGTGGAAAACATAGGCGCGGGGCATGGCTCGTTGCGCGAGGCACAGGCCGCGGTCGCGAAACTGATCCACGAAAACGCAGCCGAGATCGGCGAATGGATGCCGCCGGGTTTGCAAAAGCGCTGGCCAGGGTATGGCATCAGCCGCTTCCTGCGGCTTGCGCCCGACCTGTGTAACATCATGGCCGGCAGCGAAGGGACCCTGGCCGCGATTTGCTCCGCGGAATTAAAGATCGTGCCGCTGCCGCGCGAGAAAGGTTTGGGACTTATCTTCTTCGCGTCGGTCGCGGAGGCGATGCAGGCCACGGTGGAGCTGCTCGATCTACGGCCTGCCTCGATCGAGCACATCGATCGCGTCCTGTTCGATCAGACGAAGGGGCAGCTGAATTTTAAGGCCGCGCGTGACCTGCTTGAGCTGGATGCGAAGCCTTGTGAATCAATCCTGCTCGTAGAGTTCTACGACGAGGGGGTGCCGGACCGGCTCCAATCACTGCTCGCGCGGCGGCTCGGGCTGCGCACCACCATCTGCAAATCGAACGCAGAAATAAATCTCGTGCTTGGGATGCGCAAAGCAGGGCTGACTTTGCTCACCGGGCGCAAAGGCGACGCGAAACCCGTGACCTGCATCGAAGACACGGCGGTGCGACCCGAGCAATTGCCCGCGTATGTCGCCGGACTTGAATCAATCATTCGCCCGCTCGGGGTGGAGGTCTGCTATTACGGTCATGCGGCCACGGGCCTGCTCCATGTCCGGCCGGTTCTCGATCTCCATGGCGGCGCGGACTTGAAGAAGTTTCGGCAAGTCTCGGACGAGGTCGCCGCGCTTGTTCGTCAATTCAAAGGCTCACTGGCGGCGGAGCATGGTGTGGGCATCGCGCGCACGGAATACATGCCAGGCCAGCTCGGCGAGCGGTTGCTCGGGTTGATGCGCGAAATCAAGCGCGTGTTCGATCCGAAGGATCTCTTCAACCCCGGCAAAATCCTCCCGGATGGCCGTTACAAGATCGATACTCGACTGCGGACGACCGACTACCGGGAGCGTGGGCTGCCATTCGAGCCGCGGCTCGGGTTCGTCTTCAAAGACGAATCGTTCATTGGCAACCTCGAGCAGTGCAACGGCTGCGGCGGCTGTCGCAAAGACGCGCCGACAATGTGCCCGACGTTTCTGGCTACGGGCGAGGAATACATGTCCACGCGCGGCCGGGCCAATGCGATCCGCGCCGCCCTGGAGCTGCGAAGCGACGGTCACGATCCACTCCGCGCCTATGAGTTGGAAGAGGCGTTAAGCAATTGTCTCTCCTGCAAAGCCTGCACCACGGAGTGTCCATCAAACGTCAACCTCGCTTTGCTCAAGGCCGAGCTGCTCTACGCGCGGCATCGCCGTGATGGCTTGCCGCTGCGTGAGCGGCTCCTGAGCAAAGTGGATTTGTTAGGCCGGTTGGGAACGCTCAACCCGCGGATTGCAAATGCTGCGCTCGAGTTCGCGCCCTTGCGCCTTCTGATGTCGAAGACGCTTGGTTTATCGGCGGAACGCCCATTGCCGCCTTACGCCACGCAGCGCTTCGATCGCTGGTTTGCGCGGCGCCCAAAGAAGAATGGTTCGACCCGCGGACGTGTCACTCTCTGGGACGACACGTTCGTGCGCTACCACGAGCCGCATATCGGGATCGCGGCTGTGGCGGTGCTCGAGGCGTTGGGCTTCGAGGTGTCGCTTCTGAAAGGGCGCGCCTGCTGCGGGCGGCCCGCGTTTAGCCAGGGAAATCTCGATGAGGCGGCGCGGCTTGGGCGCACGAACCTCGATCTGCTCGCGGCCGCGGATGCGAAAACGCCGGTGCTGTTTCTCGAGCCTTCCTGTTACTCGATGTTCATTGAAGATTATCGCGAATTGAAGCTCACGCATGCGAGCGC
>JACCXA010000135.1 GCA_013697365.1 Chthoniobacterales bacterium | reverse complement strand
CTTTCGAAATGTTAAGAAAATGCGCGAAGTCCTTCAGGCTTCCGCGTTCCGAACCTTCCGCGATATTCGATGGAACCGATAGCGCAGCGCGTTGAATCTGATCTCGAAGGGTGAATTCCTTGCAGCGTTGAAAGCTTTTGAAGATCTGAACCGAGAGCCGACAGCCGCGCTGCCAAACTTCCAAATCCTCAAACGACTGATAAGTCATAACTTAAAACTTCAGACTTAAAGCTTAAAGCTCCGCGCTACCGCGCTGCGCGCTTCAGCTCCTCCGTTTTATCGGTGCGCTCCCAAGTAATATCGGGATCGTCTTTGCCGAAGTGGCCGTAGTTCGTTGTCTTGCTGTAAATCGGGCGGAGCAGATCGAGCTGCTGAACGATGTCGGCGGGCTTGAAGCTGAAGATGGACTTCACCGCTTTCTCAATCGCTTCTTCGTCGACGGTCGCAGTCATGAAAGTGTTGATATGCACGCTGACCGGCTGCGGGTGCCCAATCGCGTAAGCGAACTGAATTTCGCAACGCGAGGCGAGCCCGGCGGCGACGACGTTCTTGGCGACCCAACGCGCCATGTAAGCCGCGCTCCGATCCACTTTACTCGGGTCTTTGCCGGAAAATGCACCGCCGCCGTGGCGACCCATTCCGCCATAGCTGTCAACGATAATCTTGCGGCCGGTCAGCCCGGTGTCGCCCTGGGGTCCACCCACAACGAAACGGCCGGTCGGGTTGATGAGAAATTCCGTCGTGCCGTTCATGAGTGAGCCAGGGAGGACCTTGCGGATCACGTTCTCGATGCAAAATTCCTTGATCTCGCTGTGCTTCGCATCCGCCGCGTGCTGCGTGGAGATGACAACGTTGGAAATCCCGATCGGCTTGTTATCCTCATAGATGACGGAGACCTGAGATTTCGCGTCGGGGCGAAGCCAACCGCACTCGCCGCTCTTGCGAATCCGGGTTAGCTCCCGGCCCAGCCGATGGGCGAACATGATCGGTGCCGGCATGAGCTCCGGGGTCTCGTCGCAGGCAAAGCCAAACATCAGGCCCTGATCGCCCGCGCCTTGTTCGGCATGGCCCTTGCCCTCTGCTTCGGATTGATCGACGCCCTGCGAGATGTCGGCGCTCTGATTAGTGATGATGTTCTGGATGTCGATCCGGTCGGCATGGAAGACGTCGTCATCGTGGACGTAGCCGATTTCGCGCACGGTATCGCGCACGAGAATATTGATCGGGACGACGCTTTCGAGGGAGGTTCCCTCCGGCAAGTTCGGGATCGTGATCTCACCGCCAACAATGACGGTGTGACTCTTCGCGAAGGTCTCGCAGGCTACGCGGCTGTTCTTATCCTGCTTGAGGCAAGCATCGAGGATGGCGTCCGAGATGGTATCGCAAACCTTGTCGGGGTGACCTTCGCCAACGGATTCAGACGAGAAAATGAAACGACGAGACATGGTTTTAAAAAGGGAAAAGGTTGAACCGTTAAATGGTGGATCGCGTGGTTGGCCGGCCGTCGGGACGATTCAACGACCGAACGCTTGAAACGGCATCTGGACATATTGACCAATCATGATGCGTAGATGTATGGTCTTATCAGCCCTGCATGTCGTCAACTTTAAATTTTCTCCGGCTCCTCGCCGACCCGACGCGACTGCGTTTGGTCCTGCTTCTGGAACAGGAAGAACTGTCGGTCGCGGAGCTGCAGGATGTGATGGCCATGGGGCAGTCCCGCATTTCAAGTCACCTCGCGCAGTTGAAGCGCGCGGGCGTGGTGGCCGATCGGCGGGCGGGGAAAAATGTCTATTATGGGCTCACCCAGACCGACACGAAAGATCCGACGCGCGTGAAAGTCGGCGAGTTAACGCGGACTCTGGCGCGCGAGCTACCGGAGACGGCGCGGGATCGCACGGCTTTGAGAGTGGCGCTCCGCAAACGTCAGGATGAGGCGCGGGCGTATTTCGATGAGCTGGCAGGAAAGTTCGGCCGCAGCTACGTGCCGGGACGTTCGTGGCAGGCCCTCGCGCACATGCTGATCACGCTCCTGCCTCCGCACAATGTGGCGGATCTCGGGGCGGGCGAGGGGACGTTATCCCAGTTGCTCGCGAAAACGGCGAAGAAGGTCATCGCGGTCGACAACGCGCCCAAGATGGTGGAGTTCGGCGCGAAGCTGGCGGCGGATCACGGCTTTACGAATCTAGAATATCGCCTGGGCGATATCGAGGATCCGCCGATTGAAAAAGGCACGATCGACCTCGCATTTCTAAGCCAGGCGCTGCATCACGCGCTGCGGCCGGCGCGCGCGATTGAAGGGGCGCATCGTATTTTGCGCAAAGGCGGACGGCTCGTGGTTTTGGATCTGCTCAGCCATCGTTTCGAGCGAGCGCGCGAGCTCTACGCCGACCACTGGCTCGGCTTCAGCGAAGTGGAGCTGCATCAGATGCTGGAGGATGCGGGGTTCGGGAAGATCGAAGTGACCGTCGTCTCGCGGGAGAAAGAGAGTCCGCACTTTCAGACGGTCTTTGCCACCGGCGCAAAGTAGAGTTCATGCGCTCGCACTCTCCCCTCGTTCGCTCAGATCGGTCTTGAGTTTCCCTCCCGACCGGGACGAATAGACCGCCTACCCGTCGGTTTTTGATGACACGAGATCCGCTCGACCATGGCCGCGGATTCTAAATCAGAACTCAAGCTTGAGATCGTGCATCTCCTCACGGTGGATGTG
>JACCXA010000129.1 GCA_013697365.1 Chthoniobacterales bacterium | reverse complement strand
GCTCAATCGCGCCGTCTGAGAGCGCGTGACGATTAGCAAATTAACCATTCAACGTTTCACGAATCACAGCATCTTCGCGATGAACTCGCGTCCATCGAAGGGCTCGAGGTCCCCCACCTTCTCGCCTGTCCCGACAAAGCGGGTGGGAATGCCAAGCTCGTTCTGGATTGCGATCACGATCCCGCCCTTCCCGCTGCCATCGAGTTTGGTCACGATCAGCCCGGTCAGGCCGACGGATTGATGAAACTCGCGCGCTTGCGAGAGCGCGTTGCTGCCGGTGGTCGCATCCACCACGAGGAGCGTTTCGTGCGGAGCTTTTGCATCATGCTTGGCGATGCTCCGCTTCACCTTCTCCAGCTCGCCCATGAGATTGCTCTTGGTGTGCAAACGTCCGGCCGTATCGCAAATCAGAAACTCGATGTCCTGGCGGTCCGCGGCCTGGTAAGCATCGTAGCAAAGAGCCGCCGGGTCCGCGTTGTATTGGCCACGAATCATTTCAACCCCGATCCGTTCCGCCCAAACCCCCAGTTGCTCAATCGCCGCGGCGCGAAAGGTGTCCGCCGCCGCGAGCATGACAGTGTGCCGCCGGCCCTTGAAGTAATGGGCCAGCTTCGCGGTGGAAGTTGTTTTGCCGGTCCCGTTCACGCCGACGACCAGAATCACTTTAGGTCCCGCCGGGAGCGGGCGGATGGGTGGGGGCGCGATCGGCAGGACGCGTGCGATCTCATCGCGCGCTACCTCCGCGACGTCGTTTGCAGTTATCGTCGTGCTCGTGGCCCGGTCTTGCAGTGCCGCGACAATACGCAAGGTCATCGGCACTCCGAGATCGGATCGGACGAGCGCCTCTTCGAGTTCATCCCAGTCAACCGGTTTGCCAGCGAACTTTTGGACCAGCGATTTGAAGAAATTCATTGCCATAGGCGTTGCGAAGCTAGTCCAACCCGTCGAAAAATTCCCAATCTCTTCCGCACGCTGTATGCGGCAGCGAACGGGAGGCATTTGGGATTTGGGGCGCTTCAGTCCAACCGTTAATCCCCTCAGCAAGGCCGCCGCATCATCCACGGGCCTAGGATTTTGCCCTACGTCTACAGCAGTCGTCGGCCCCATTGTTGATCGTTTCAGGCTGTGCCAGTTTTGCTTCGTAGCGACGGCCGCACTGCACGGGTCGCAGATCCTCGACACTAGCAAGATCCCAGCAAAAAATGATTGCCCCCGCCATCGATACCGGAAGCCTCACGTTCTTTCCCTCGGATGAATCTCTCATGCAAAGCATCGCGGAGCATAAGGAGCTCGCGATCGCTTCGCTTTATCAGCGGCATGCGAAGACCCTGAAGAAAGTCATTTATCAGGTTTTGCAGGATGAAGCGGAAGCCGACGACGTCCTTCAGGAAAGTGTGCTGCAAATCTGGCGCGAGGCGGCTTCTTACTCTTCCGGGCTGGGCAAGCCGCTTGGTTGGTTGGTTACAATAGCTCGCCGGCGCGCCATCGATCGCGTTCGCCGACGCGCCGCCTATACACGAGCGAAAGACCGCTTCGAAACCTACGTGGAGACGGAGCCGCGCTCATGGCTCCGTTGTTGCGCAGAGGATGATAATGTCGCCACCGATATCCGACGGTTCCTTGAACGTGAGATCCAGCGGCTCCCCGAATTTCAGGCCGAAGCGTTGAAGCTTTCTTTTTTCGGCGGGATGAGCCACCGCGAGATTGCGGCGCGAACCCAGACGCCGCTCGGCACGGTCAAAACGCGGCTGGAGTTGGGATTGCGGAAGCTCTCCAGCAGCGTGCGCGCGCAGCGAAACAAGATCTAACTCCTGCGCGCGGCGAGACTGCAGGTTTCCTCGGTCTCGTCGCTCGATTCAGCCGAGGGGGAAGTGGCAGGCGGGAAGCTGAACCGGGGTTACCCTTGCCGCTGCCGATCGACCCACTGCACGGCGAAACGCGCGACCTCGCGAGCATTCGAGAAATTTAACTTCTCCTTGATGTGAGACCGGTGGGCTTCCACCGTTTTCGCGCTTAAGTGCAGTTCGGCCGCAATGGCGCGCATTTCCTTGCCTTCGCCGATGAGCTGCAAAACTTCCAATTCGCGATCGGTCAGTTTTTCCACGCCGGAACGGGATTGCGCGCCGCCTTTGAGATGGTCGGCAATCATCCGCTTGGCCATGGTCGGACTGAGATAGATTTCGCCATCGAGCACGGAACGCACCGCCGCGATGACCGAATCGAGCGCCTCGCGTTTCATCAGATAACCGCCGGCCCCGGCGCGTAGCGCGCGATCCGCGTAAAGGGTTTCGTCGTGCATGGAAAGCACCAGCACCGGCAGATGGGGATGCTCGGCTTTGATTGACTTCGTGAGCTCGATCCCGTTGGCACTGCCGTGCAGACCGATATCGACGATGGCGAGATCAACCGGCGTTCTCCGCAATAAATCCAAAGCGACTGGAGCCGTCTCGGCCTCTGCTCTGACCTCGAGATCCGCCTCCTGGCTGAGCATCTGGATCACTCCCTTTCGGAAAAGCGGATGGTCATCGACCACAATGATGCCGCGTCGTCCAGTGCTCACGCCGGTCTTCATCTTTTGATCGGAATTACGCAGGTTACTTCCATGCCGCCGTGGCGTCGCTTCTCGATCTTCAATTTGCCGCCCAGCGCGTTCGCTCGATAGCGCATGATGTGAAGCCCGAGGCCCTTGCTCTTGCGACTCAGGGAGAAACCTTTCCCGTCATCCTGCACGGTCACGCAGACGTTCTCCTCATTCCGGTCCAAGCTAATAAGGATGTTTTCAGCATCGGAATGCTTGAGTGCATTCTTCAACGCTTCCTGGGCGACGCGATAAAGGTGGAGCGCGGCGGTGGCGTCAATCACGCGCACGCCGCGGGCGGACTTGAAGTGGCATTTGATTCCGCTGCTCTCAGAAGATTGCGCGGCCAGGACCCGCAGGGCATCTTTCAGTCCCGCGCCAGTCAGCTCCGCGGGTTGCAAACCGCGGGCCAGGTCGCGGGCCAACCCGACGTTGCGGTTCACGATTTGGGCGGCCTCGCCCAAAGTCTCCGCGGCCGCGGCATTCTCCGGGGCCACTTTCATCGCAGTGGATTTTAGGAAAAGAGCGGTCGCGGTCAGCTCCTGGCAGACCATGTCGTGCAAGTCCTCGCCGATGCGGCGTTTCTCGCGCTCGCTGATCTCAAGCAATTCTCGCTCGAGCTGCTCGCGCTGTGCCATCGTGCGTTCGAGCTCCTTATTTGTGGCCATCAGGTCAGTCGTGCGCTCGACGACACGCTGTTCCATTTCATCGCGGGCCTGGACCAGCTCATCTTCGATCCGGCGCTGGTCGGTCGCATCCCGTGCGATCTTCGCCAGGCCACGCAAGCCGCCAGTCTGATCATCGAGCCGCATCAAAACGCCATCGGTCCAAAGCCGCGTCCCATCTTTTCGCACGTGATAGCGGCGATCCGGGGCGCGGCCAGTCCTCAGCGCAGTTTCGATCTCGCTTTCCACCTCGCCGCTTTCGCGATCTTCCGGGGAAAAGATTATTGCACCAGATTGACCGAGGGCTTCATCCCACGACCAGCCGAAGACGCGCTCCGCGCCCCGGCTCCAGAAAGTGATCCGATTGTCCGGATCGAGCACGAACATTGCGTAATCCCGTGCCCCTTCTACGAGCAGACGAAAGCGTTCTTCGCTGTGGCGCAGTTCCTCCGCGCGATTTTTAACCTCGGTCACGTCCTGCGCCACCCCCGCCACGCGATGGATTTCGCCCGCCTCGTCGCGGATCGGAAAGCCCGTATCGCGAATCCAGCGAATCTCGCCGTCGCCCGGCCGGGTAATGCGGTATTCGATCACAAAAGTTTCGCCCGCCAGCACCTTCGACATCGCCGCCTTCGCGATCTCGCGATCTTCCGGATGCACCACCTCGAACCAATGATCGGTGTCGCGCAAAAGCGCTTCGCGCGATTCGCCCCACATTGTCTCGTAAACTGGATTTACGTATTCGGTCTGCCGGGTGGCCGCGTTGACAATCCAGAAGACGTCCGCCGAATTCTCCGCGAACTGCCGGAAGCGCTCCTCGCTCCCGCGTAATTGTTCTTCCGCCCGCTTCCGATCTGCGATGTCTGCTACGATCGCCAAAAGATGAAGCGGCTTGCCAGCGGCGTCGCGCACCAGCGTGGCCGTCATGTTCGCCCACACGGTGCTGCCG
>JACCXA010000075.1 GCA_013697365.1 Chthoniobacterales bacterium | reverse complement strand
GTCTGGCTCGCGCGCGATGTGCCGCGCGATCCCACCCGCCGCATCGGCAGCGCGAAGGAAGCGGCCATGGAAAGCGACGCTCGCTCGACCACTCATCCGATCCAGCAACCGGTCGCGACCGAAGCCGAGGCGGGCAGCGCCTTTGACGAGATTACCTACAAGAAAGGCCAGTCGTTCATCCGCATGCTGGAGAGTTTTCTCGGCGAAGCAGCCTTCCGTGATGGCATCCGCAAATACACGGCGCGGCACAAATACTCCAACACCACGACCGCTGACCTTTGGAACGCGCTCGGTGAGGCTTCCGGCAAGCCGGTGGCTGAAATCGCCGCGAACTGGACCGAACAGCCTGGGTTCCCGATCGTCCAAGTGAGGCGCGATCCGAGCGGCAAGGTCATACTCGAACAGAAGCGTTTCGCGGTGAATTTCCCGAACGCACCTGCGTTGGAGTGGAAGATTCCGCTCACCTATTTCGTGAGTGGTGCGGAAGCGCCGGTCAGCGTCCTCATGACCTCGAGGACGATGGAACTAACGGACATCCCTCTGGACCGAGCGGTGAAATTCAATGTGGAAGGCGCGGGGAATTATCGCGTCCAGTACGACGACCTTTCGTGGAAGCTCGCGCTGGCGGAATTGCCACAGATGAGCGTGCCAGATCGCGTCAACCTCCTCGGTGACGCGTGGGCGCTGGTCCAGGCCAATCGCGCCCCCATCGCGCTCTACCTCGAACTGGTCGAGAAGCTGCCCACCAAGACTGAACTGGCGGAGCGCGAGCAGATCAGGACGGCATTTGATGCGATCAACAGCTTGTTAGGTGGCGATCCGAAGCGGGCGCAGTTCCAGCAATACGCGCGGTCCGTTCTCCGCCCGAGTTTTGATGAAGTTGGTTGGGAACCGAAGAGCGGCGAACCAAATCGCATTGCGACCCTGCGGGGAACTTTGATCGAAGTCCTGGGCGACCTGAACGATGCAGAGATTATCGCCGGCTGCCGGGCGCGTTTTGAAAAGTTGATTGAGGAATCGGATCCCCTCGCGCCTGATCTTCGCGCCTCGGTGCTCCGCGTGGTAGGCCGTTACGCGGACGAAGCAACCTGGAACAAACTCCATGAGTTGGGGCTGAAAACGATCAGCATCGAAGAAAAGCAGGATTACTACGCGGCCCTGGCCAGCACGGTTGACCCAAAGCTGATGGAGCGAACGCTCCAGATCGCGCTCAAAGATGAACTGCCCACCAGCCGGGCGGTCAACCTCGTCCCAGCGATGTCGCGCCAAAGCGGACATCCCGACATCGTCTGGCAGTTCGCGAAGAAGAATATGAAGCCGCTGCTAGCCAAGGCGGATGCTCTCGCGGTGAATCATTACGCGCCTAGCCTGTTCACGTTCTTCTCGGATCCGGCGCGCATGGCTGAGCTGGAGACTTACGCGGCGGATAATCTTTCGCCGGCTTCCGCGAAAGCCGTCGCAAAAGCGAAAGACGAAATTGCCTACCGCGCCGATTTCCGGAAGCGCCTCGTCGAACAGATGGCGAACTGGGGATCCACGACGCAGCCGCACGGCTAGAGCACGGGCGGCCTTGGCGCCCCGCTCACGTCGACGACTTCCTCTTCGAGCTGGAGGGCTTTCGCATGCCGCCAGCCGGCGAAAGCCTGGCTGAGCAGAAAAAGGGAGAGGAGGATATAGAGGATCGAACCAGTCGTAATCGCAAAAAGTGTGATGGCGATGCCCCCTATCAAGCCGATGATGCTGGCGATCTTCAAGCTCGCGATCTGGCCGAGAGGGAACCAGAGGAGAGAGCGAAGAATCTGCCCGCCATCCAGCGGATAGATTGGCAGAAGGTTAAAAATAAGAATGACGATGTTGATGTAGCCGGTCATCATGAGCAGGCGGCTCAAGTCCGGCATGGTGAAGCGCAGATCGGAGCGCAACAAGGCGTAGAGGAGCGACGCGAAGACTGGGATGAGCACCACGTTGACAAGCGGCCCGGCGGCGATGCTCCATAATTGCGCAGCAGGCCGCGGCGGAGGTTGCACGAAGGCGACGCCGCCGAAGGGCCAGAGCAGAATGAGATTCGCGATCCCGCCTGTTTGCCGGCAGGCGAAGGCGTGACCGAATTCATGCAGTAGGACAATCAGAAAAAGCGCGAGGTATTCGTAGACCGCGAATATGGGCGAGGCGTAGCCGTGCGGGCGAGACGTCAGTTGATAAAGCGCGACGAAGAACCAGCTGAAGTGCAGGAAGACTTCAATGCCGGCGACTTGAAAGAGACGTATCGAACCGCTGCGCATGTGGAGTCGAAGCTGCCTCGGACGGAGCGTCTCCGCCAGCGGCAATAACGTGCAGGCTCGGCCCGATGACTACGTCGCCCCGACTCGAGCGATTGAGAGCCGCCAGACCAGCAGATAGAGGCAGAGCGCGCTCAACACCAGAGCGAAAAATCCGAAATGCACCGCGACCAGCGTCGCTGCGAGGCTGCCGACGACTGAGCCGAAGCCATTCAACCCGAGGGCCCAGGGCACCTCGTTCTGCCTAACGAGCCGTCCAAGCGCGTAGGGAAAAGGAAAGCCCATGAAAAAAGCCGGCAGGGCGACCCAAGCTACGGCGATGGTTCCGCGCACCGATGTTGGTTGCGAATAAAACAGTCGCAGGAGAATGGGAAAGGCCACGGCAGCGAGACCAAGGCAAAGAGCAAGCAGCGCGAAAGAGATCGCCGGGCGGGCGCCAGTCCCACGCGCCAGAACCGCTGCGCCCGCGCCTGAGCCGATTAACATCGCGGAAAGAACCAGCGCGGCCGCGAGGAGCGGATGGGCCATGAATTGCGAGAGCTTCGCGATGGCCCAGACCTGCACGAACATGTAGGCGACGCCGAGCAGAAAGAAAAGTGTCGCCGAGCGCACGGTCGGTCGTGCGCGAATCCAGAGGCACGGAACCAACAGCAGCAGTACCCCGAGGACGGTCACCATCACGAGCGCGGCGGCATGCAGAATGTAGCCCCACTCAACGAAAGGCAGCCAGCTCATCCCCATGCTCGAAACCCATTGCGGCACTGCGCTCCAGCGAAATGCCTGATTGAAAAACGGCTGATTGTCTCGCGGCGGTTCCAGAAGGAACGGAGAACGCGCGATAAAGTCTCGTCGGCCCGGTCCGAGCAATGCCGCAAAAGCGTCGTAGTACGAATCCTCCGGCAGGACATTGATGCGGTTCGTGTCTGCTGGTTCGATGCCTTCGAACCAAACGAGGTCGAAGGAATTTTGGTCGCTGAACTCCTTCAACGCTTCGATCGCCGCCGCTGAGAAAGGTTCGCGTCCGACGAAGATCGCAAGGGTAGACCAGCTCCGCATGGCTAGCAGATGTTGGGAAGGATTCTGGGTTCCTTTTCCGCGCAAAGTCTCGATCAGGAGCGCGGCGAGGCGCACGCCGCTTTTTGGCGGGTTCTCGATCCAGGTGCCAAAAAGAGCATGGCCGCCCGGCGTGAGCCGATCGAACAAACGCGCGCAACCTTCCACTGTCAGCAGAAACGACGAATCGAGCGACGCGGCGCCCGCGGTGGAAGTTCCGTGGCTGCCCAGCAGCGAAACGGCGAGCACATCGAATGGGGCTTCGCTTCGTTCGAGAAATTGCCGTGCATCCGCGCGAACGAGTGATCCGGCCGATTCCCCCGTCGCGTTGATGAGTGCAGCTACGCGCGTAGCACTGTCGTCCACTATCTGCGCTTCACTCGCAGCAAAGAGACGCGCGCGGATCAGGTCGGCTGGTCCTCCGTAAAGATGCAGAACACGCGGCGACGTCGTTAGCCGGAACGAGAACGCTTCCGGCGTTTGCTTGAGGAAATCGGATTCGGGTTCGTCGACTTTGAAGGCCAGGGTCATCGCTCCGGCGTCGGTAAAAACAAGCTGAGCAGGCGGCAGCCTTCCGATGAAATTTAGCGAAAGCCCCGGCAGATAACGCGTGTGCGGCGAGTCTACGATCTGGATCACCCCGTCCCAGCCGTAGCGCTCTTCCAGAAGTTTCGCTTCGGGCAATAGCAACGTTTTGGGGAGATCTTTGTATTCTGAATAACGGAAAGGGGTGAGCGCGACCGTCGCGATGATCCCAGCCGCGCCTGCGAGCCAACCGATGCGCCATAGCAGGCCACGCGCACACAACGCCGGCACTGCGATGGCGAGAACCACTACTGCTCCAAGCAATTGCATTGGATGGACAAAGTTCATGGCGCCAAGGAGCGGCAGCGCCGGCAGTCCCGACCCCAGCATGTTCCAGAAGTAGAGGCGGCCCATCGGGAGAACGCGCGCGACGAACGGCGTGCCGATTGCGAGCCCGGCCAGGAAGAATGGGACGAAGAACAAGGCGGAACGTAACGCCAGCAACCCGTATTCGTGCGCCGACCATGTGAGCAAGAACGGGGTGAACGGTAATTTCTGCGAGAGCAGAAATGCCAGCGGCGCGGTGATCCCAAATGCGCCCGCACCCCCACCAAAATATTTTTCCGGACGTCTTCTTACGTCATCCCTCGCGGCGAAGAGAAACAGGCCCGAGCTCGCGATTCCGAGCATCGCAATAGAGATCACGAGGCCGGCAAAGTGGCCCCAGTACGCCAGAGCAAGCAACCGCATGAGCAGCAGCTCATACGCGAGCAGCGCTGCCGAAATGAGCAGCAATCCTGCGGCCCAACGGCGCTGGCTCACTTCTTTTCTGGTCCGCGCGGTCCGCCCGTCAGCGGCACAAACCTTACAGGGTGGACAGTGCGAGAACGCACTTTGCCGGCGGGATCTTTTTCCACCACCACGAGCCGCTGCGTCGCATGCACCGGCCCCACCGGGATAATCATGCGTCCGCCGGGTCGGAGTTGCTGCAGCAGCGGCGGCGGGATGTGATCGGCCGCAGCCGTGACGATGATTCCATCGAATGGTGCTTCCTTTTCCAGACCGAAATAGCCGTCGCCATGCAGGACTTGATCCGGCGCAAGACCGAAACGTTGCAGCCTGGGGAGCGCCTGCTTTTGCAGAGGCTGGACAATCTCGATCGTGTGAACGTTTGGCGTGAACTTAGTCAGGACCGCCGCTTGATATCCGCTACCAGTACCGACTTCGAGAATCTTCGAGCCAGGCTTTGGATCGAGCAGTTCCGTCATCATCGCGACGATGTAGGGCTGACTAATCGTTTGCCCATAACCGATCGGCAGAGGGCGATCGGCGTACGCGTCGCGTTGCATTCCCTCCGGCACAAACCAATGCCGCGGGACGGTTCGCATCGCGTCCAGCACCTTCGGATTTTGGATACCCAGATGCTCACTCACGCTACGGCTGCTCACCATGGGCGCTCCACCGCCGGCACCATCCCCGGAAAGACTTGGCGGCGGCGCGCTTGAGCTTCGACTGGGGCCGCGCCGGTTCGCAAGCTGTTCCTGCACCATCAGCGCCCGCTCTGCGGCGCGGTCATCTTCGGCGGCGGTCGTGATCGCTATAGGAACGGCCAGGCCAACCAGAGCAATCAGCCAACCTGACGGCGTGCAGCCTTTCATGTCTCAAAATGATACGGAAGCCGAGCTCCGAATGCTCGTTTCGGCGAGGTCTACAACGTCAGATCCGTCCGGCCCTCATTTTTGGGCAGGAGGATGCGCATCGGCATCATCGATGATTCAAAGAAGCCATGCCGTTTAAAGAAATTCTGCGAGCGCAGTTCGGGGCGATCGGTCAACAACGTGATCCGGAGGAAGTTCTTCTGCTTGGCGAAGTCGACTGCGTACTGGAGCAACTTCGAGCCGTAGCCTTTTCCCTGGAAATTTTTATGGATGACGAGGTCTTCCAGCACCATGACGAAACCGCCTTCCGCGGTGCTGATCGTGAAGAGCAGGTTAATCATCCCAACGATGGCCCGGTCGCAACGCAGCACGAAGACCCGTCCGCGATTCGGCTGTTCGAAAATGAGACGGAGGCCGCGGAGTTGTTTGTCTTTGTCAGGGCAGAAGTCACTTTCCACGCTGAAAAGCTCGCCAAGCAAAACGGAGAGTTCGTCTAAGTCTTCGAAAGTTGCTGGCTCGATCACGACCTCGCTCATCTGTTGGTTATTTCAGAAAGCGGCGGGCGAGGCAATGCCGGAGCGGCGGCGTGCTGCCGTGGCAATGTGGGGCTGAAAGCTTGCGACCGGAGCGTCGCCCTCCGTTGACAAACTGGGGCACGTCCCTAATGTAGCCGCTCCTCAGCCGCCCGGCGGCGACTTCGCATATGAAACGCACCTATCAGGCCTCGAAACGCACCCGGAAAAATCAGCATGGTTTCCGTGCGCGCATGAGCACCAAGGCCGGTCGTGCTTGTCTCTCGCGGCGGCGTCAGCGCGGTCGCAAGCGGCTCTTGCCGAAGGGTGCTGAGGTTCATTACGCCCGGCATACCCAGGCATAGTTTTGCTGCACCTAACCCTGATCTTCAGGGGAGGAGTCAAAACAAAGCAGCATTGTAGTTTCTGGAGAGATTGTTTGGCAGGCGGTGCCCGCGGTTCCCAGCTCTCCGTACAACACGGCGACGGCAGTTCCACAATCAGCGTTACGCCTGAAGGCACCACGGCTGCCATTGGCTTCAACCAGTCGGCGAAGTCTTAAGGGCTGCTCAGAACGGGCGGAGGGAAACTACGCCACGTTCCTGCAGCGCACTGGCGCGGGCTAGACGCAAAGAATTGGTCAGGCGCAGCGCGCGTGGTCAGCAAATCCTTGACG
>JACCXA010000057.1 GCA_013697365.1 Chthoniobacterales bacterium | reverse complement strand
TGCCATGAGGTCGAACAGAGTAGCAAGTGTTGCTATTTTGGCGAGTCAAAACACGTTAAAATGCGTTTTAATGCGGCAACACCACGAATTCAGTGTTCTACAATTTTCCAGAGGGAAAACGCGTTTTGCGAGGCATGGGTCGGGTGGGACTCGAACCCACAACCAACGCCTTAAAAGGGCGCTGCTCTACCATTGAGCTACCAACCCGAAGAGAGCTTCCGTTTTAGTCTAGTTCGCGGAACGACGCAAGCAGACGTGGATTGCCGGAAACAACGATCAATCAGCGCGGGAAGATGGTCGTTATCTAAGCGTTGTCGGTCGGCGACGGATTCGGCGGTCGTAGACCGTCGCTACAGCAGAGCGGCCAAATCGCGCAACGTGTTGGCGGGGCGGTCGAGGCGAAAAATCGCGAGACCGGCGGACGTTGCGCCTTCCCAATCGCAGACCGGATTATCGCCGGCGTGCAGCGCTTCGTGCGCGGCGATTCCGCAGAGTTGAAGCGCCCGCTCGAAGATCAATGGATCGGGCTTATCGGCACCGACTTCGCTGGAGATTACAGCGGCGTGAAAGAATTTCGAAATGCCGAGGTGTTCGAGGACCATGCGCAGACGACCGTCGAAGTTTGAGACGACCGCGAGGCAGTAGTGGCCCTGCAAGTGTTCAAGGACTTCCACTGTCTCGGGGTATAGCTCCCACACTCCGGCTTCCGCGAAGTGTTCGTAGGCAACTTCGAAGAACATGTCGCGGTCCAGGTCCTTCGTGTCCGGCGCAACCTCGTTAAACACCTTCTCGACGACTTCGCGCCACCAGCCTTTGTCGTCATCTTCACGCGGTGCCCCGGTCGTCGCGCGCGCGGGCATGCTCTTCCAGACATGACCGAAAGCGCGGTCCAGCGCAGTTGCATCCAGGGCGAGACCGAGCCGGCGCGCGACAAGCGCGTAGTGATAGCCGACACCTTTCGGCAGGCAGAAAAGCGTGCCTGCTCCATCAAGAAAGATGGCTTTCGGTTTCGGGAGGATGGGTTCCACGACTTGCGACTAACAGTGCGGCCGACGCGTGGCAAGCTACGCTCGGGAAAGCCAGAATTTTTCCCCTTCGCGATCACAAATAGCCGGCCTAGCGTCGTGCAGCGATGACAGTGATCGACGAGCTGAGAGCCGAAGTGAAATGGTCGCAGTCGAATGGTGAAGAGGTCGCAAACGGTGTCAGCCACGGAGTTGGATTTCTGGCCGCCGTTGTCGGAACTCCAATTCTGCTCGAAGCCGCGGCTCTTCGCGGGAGCACGCCCTTTCTGATCGGATCATGGATTTTCACGGCGACGATGGTGCTGCTTTACCTGGGCTCGACGGCTTATCACATCTGGCCGCGGACCCGTGTCAAAGGCGCGCTTCAGGTGATGGATCACTCTGCGATTTTTCTTCTGATTGCAGGCACCTACACGCCGCTGATACTCGGGCCGCTCCATGGCCTGCCGGGGTGGGTTCTCCTCGCGATCGTTTGGACGATTGCCGCCTTTGGCGTCGTTCTGAAGACGGTAAAGGGCGTGCATCACCGGCCTGGAGTTTCGACCGCCCTTTATCTCGGAATGGGATGGCTCATCGTGCTCGCGATCCGTCCGCTCGCGCTGGCCATTCCGCGCTCCAGTTTGATCTGGCTCGTGGCCGGGGGCGTGATCTATACGGCCGGGGTCATTTTCTACCTGAACGATCACAAACGTTATCGCCACTTCGTCTGGCATCTGTTTGTGCTCGGCGGCACCTGTTGCCATTACTTCGCGGTGCTCTCGTGCGCAGCTTGAAGGTGTCGGCGCCCCGCTCGCTCGTTGGACAATGAAGACGTGGCAGGCTTATTAGGGCCGCATGCTGCCGGTGGAACACGACGACCCGATCAACGCCCAGATTCTCGCGATCTCCGAGGACAAGATTGAAGGATTCGTGCGCGAGCCTTTCGAGGCAATCGCGCAGCGCTCCGGAGTCGCCGAGGATGTTGTGCGAGGGCGGATTGCAGCAATGCTCCGTGCCGGAACCGTCCGGCGCGTCCGGCAAACGCTCCTTGCCACAAACCTGGCGGATGGTGCGCTGGTAGCCTGGAAAGTCCCCGCAGAACGGATCGACGCGGCCTTCGACTACATGTTTCAGGAGGATCCATTCTCTGGTCATGTCGTCCTGCGCTCGACCGATACCGTCACGGCAGGATCGGATTACAAGCTCTGGACCACACTGAAGGTGCCGCGTGGGTTCTCGCTCCAGCAGCATGGCGAGTTGCTCGCGGAAAGAGTCGGCGCAGAACACTTCCAGCTGATGCCCGCGAAGGGAATTTTTACTCTGGGCGTGGGACACGTCCGGCGGAAAACGATCGAGCCTGGCAGCAAAGCGGACGCGCCAGCCACGATGGCGCCGGTGCACGTCGCGGAATTAAATGAACAGGAATGGAAGGTCCTGCTTGCTCTGAAGCGGGAGTTTGCGCCCGAGGAGATTCAGCCTTCTCCATGGCGAGGAAGGGCCGCGGCGGCTGGAGTCTCGCTGGATGAATTCTGCCGTGTCGCGGAATCGCTGCACACGCGCAAGGTCGTTGGGCGTTTTTCAACATTCCTCGAACACGTGAAGCCCTCGCAGAGTGGCGTGCGCGTAACGCGCTTCAACGCGCTCTTTCATTGGGCGGTTCCGCCTGGTCGACAACTCGAAGCCGGCGGGGAAGTGGGCCGGCATCACATTCTGACGCACTGTTATTGGCGCGAAGCCGGTCCCGAATTCCGGAATGTAAACATCATGGCCGTGACGCACGGCACCGATAAAACACGGCTCCTGGAGCATAAGCGATCGATCGATGAGCACCTCGCGGCGAGCGGGATTCCAGTCGCTTACACAAATGTCTTTTGGGGAGGTCGGAGCGAGATCAAGCCCTCTGAGATTTCACCGCATCTCTATCGCGATTGGCTCTCGAGGATGACGGCGCAGCCGGCCTGATAAGTCTTCAGCTGGCGTCGATGTCATGAGCGCTCTCCTTGAAAAACTGCAGGCTGGGATCGACCTCAACCGGAGCGACGTGAAGTACGCTGTGACGTTCCTCCTCACAGAAGCAGCGCCTGCGGCGGAGAAGGCCGCCATCCTGACCGCCCTGCATGAGAAGGGTGAGACGACGGAGGAGATCGCGGGATTCGTCGAGCAACTGATCGATCGAGCGGTCGATCCCATGATCGATCAGACGGCCCTGGCAGAGCCGATGATCGATGTTTGCGGCACTGGGGGAAGCAGCCTCGATCTCTTCAACGTTTCGACCACGATCATGTTCATTCTGGCCGCAGGCGGAGCGACGGTCGTGAAGCATGGCAATCGCAGCGTCACCTCTTGTTGCGGAAGCGCGGATGTGATCGAAGCGCTCGGCATCCGGCTCGTGTGGACGCCCCAGGATTTGAATGCCTGTGTGCAGCGGCTGGGCCTGGGGTTTATCTATGCGCGGGAATATCATCCCGCCTTCCGTGCGCTGGCGGAGATGCGGGCTCAGCTCGCTCGGGCTGGAACGCGGACAGTTTTCAATCTCCTCGGCCCCCTTCTAAATCCGGCGCGCCCGCCGCGTCAGTTGATCGGAGTTTACGCGCCCCGCTTGACGAAGGTGTTCGCCGAGGTTTTGCGTCAACTAAAGCGGGAGCGAGCCTGGGTGGTGCATGGCTCGGCCGAAAACGGTGCAGGCATGGACAATATTTCAACAGGTGGAGCGACGACCCTGGCGGAGTTGAACGAAGGGCGGGTGACTTCCGCAGTTCTTGACTGTCGCTGGCTGGGAATCACCGCGGGATCGTTGGCAGAGGTGCGCGGAGCGACCGCCGCCGAAAATGCGAAGACGCTGACCGGCATTCTCAGTGGTGACGTGACCGGCGCGAAGCGCGATTTGGCGCTTGTGAATGCCGGGGGAGCATTCGTTGTGGCTGGTCTCGCGCAGGATCTCGGCGATGGAATATCACTAGCGCGTGAGCAGATCGATTCCGGGCGGGCTCTGCAAAAGCTGCGGGCGTTCCAGGATTACAGCGCGAAGACTCGATAGGTTCGATCGAGTCTTTGCAGAAGGGCGAGCGCGAGCTGCTGGCGGTCGACACGTCTGCCGATAGCCATCGCGAGCGAATCAGCTTTCAGCTTAATCACGCCGGGGAAATCTTCCGACGTTTGGTTTACATTGATTCCGATTCCCAGGATTCCGACATGCGGTGCCTCGTCCACGGCGCGCATTTCGAGAAGAACACCGGCCACCTTTCGTTCCCCAAGGTAGACGTCATTGGGTGACTTGATGGTAGCGTTCAGAGAGAGGTGCTCCTGAATGGTGTCCGCGACTGTCTGCGCTGCCCAAGTGGTCAGTCGGCTGGCGTCCGCAAGCGGGCCTTTCGGCCGCAGGAGAATCGAGAGCCAAAGTCCCTTATGCGCGGCGGACTCCCAACGGTTCCCGTACTGCCCCCGGCCCGCGGTTTGGCGTTCCGCAAACACGACGAGCCCTTCTTCGTGCTCGGCCGCCATCTGCAGGACGAGGTCATTCGTCGAAGTCGTCTCGGTGACAACCTGCACACAATTCCCGATGCGTTGATTGGCACAAGCCAAGCGCAGTTCATCCGCGTTCAGACGGTCGAGCGCGTTAGCCGGTGACATGCGTCAGTTCGAGCGACAGATCGACGGCCGGCGCTGAGTGTGTGAGCGCTCCTACGGAGACATAATCCACGCCGGTCGCCGCGATTTGACGGATGTTTTTGAGCGTGACGCCGCCACTGGCTTCAAACTTTACGCCCTTCTTCTTCTTGCCAAGGGCCACTGCTTCGCGCATCTCCGCCGGGTTCATATTGTCCAGGAGGATGACATCGATTCCTTCTATCCCAAGAAACGTGCGCACCTGCTCGAGGCGATCCGCCTCTACTTCGACCCGGAGCCCAGGACGCTCGCGTCGGACGCGCTGAATCGCGTCGGCTAATGCGGAAACTCCCGCTCCCGCCAGCAGGTGGTTGTCTTTCACGAGCACCATATCGAAGAGCCCGAAGCGATGATTCTCTCCGCCGCCAGCAACGACGGCCGCCTTTTCAAAGGCGCGGAGACCAGGGGTCGTTTTTCGGGTATCGAGGATCTGCGCCTTTGATTTTCCTACGCCTTCCACAAAGTGCCGGGTCAGGGTCGCGATGCCACTGAGGCGCTGCAGAAAATTAAGGGCGACCCGTTCAGCGGTCAGGATCGAACGCGCGGCACCGCGAATTTCCAGGATCGTTTCGCCGCCGATCAATGCCGAGCCGTCCGGCTGATGGACCTCTATCTGCAGCTTGGGGTCAACCCGGCGGAAAGCTTCCGCCGCCACTTCGGCCCCGGCCACGATGGCCCGTTCCCGCGCGATGATCCGGCCGAAGGCCTGCAGAGCGGGTGAAACGAAAAATTCTGATGTGACGTCGCCGGCGCCCAAATCTTCAGCGAGCGCGGCTCCCACGGGGTCGAAAGAAAAATTCTCCATCTGGTTAATTCAGAAATACGCGCGCGAACAAGGGAAAGGTTCATCGACATCCGTGCCGGCGTCCAGAGTTCCATTGGCCCGCGGGGCCTAGGAAGGAAATTCAGGCAGAAGTCCCGACGTCGAATGTGGGAAAAAGGGCGCCGGAGAAAACCAGCGCTACCGGAAAAAGATCCGGGCAGCGCACGTTAGGAGAAACAACAAATACGAGAAACGTGCCGCCGCCCGAATCGCCTTAACCTGTAGATGAGACAGCTTTGGCAAGCGCTCGTTCGATCTTTCTAGAAAAAATGTAAAATCATCAGAACACGTTCAGCTCCTTACCATCATGCGGAGACTCGAGCCGTGCGGATGGCAAATCGGGCTGTGCATTACAACGCCAGTTCAGACTGGTGCGTGAGACCGGCCCTGGCCTGCTCATCCCGCACTTCCTGCAGCACAGACTTGATCTCGGATTTCTCGAGCACGTTCAGCAGCGCGGCGTAGTCGGGCTTGATTTGCAGTTCGTCGAGAGGCACGGGAAGATTTGTATCGCAGTCCAACTCGACCATCTTTCGGTTCTGCAGGATCTGATCGCGCGCGGCGAACAACTTCTCCCGGCTGCGCGGGCTTTTGACGGACTCTAGATTGTTCAGCAACGCTTCAAGCCCGCCGTGTTCTCTTACCAATGCAGCCGCCGCTTTGCGGCCTATCCCCGCGCCGGGAATGTTGTCGACCGAGTCACCAGCGATCGCGAGGACATCGCCGATCAGGGCCGGGGGCACGTCCCATTTTGCCAGGACTTCCTGTTCGCCGAGCAAAGCGTAGGTGTCCTTCGGCGACGCGAGATCGGCTTTTGCCGTCGTGTAAACTTTCACCTTCTCCGTCACGAGCTGGAACAAGTCCTTATCGTTTGTCGCGAGGATGACCTCATAGCCCTGCCGCGCGGCCGCGATCGCATAACATCCCATCAAGTCGTCGGCCTCCGTGTTCGGCAGCGAGATGTTCGTGAAACCCATCAGCGGCGTCAGATTTTGGATGAAATCGAGCTGGGGAATCATCGGCAGCGGCATTTCCTTGCGCGTTTCCTTGTAAGCCGGCTGCAGTGCGACCCGCTTTTGTGGCAAGCCTTCATCCCAAAAAACGGCGCCCATTTCCGGCTGCAGATCTTTCAGCATGCGCCGGACAGTCTTGGTGAATCCAAGAATCGCATTCGTCGGTTCGCCCCGAGAATTCGACAGGTTCGGGATCGCAAAAAAGGATCGATATACGTAATAATGCCCGTCGATCAGAAGCAGCTTCACGCTGCACGTTACCCGAGGCGTTGTGCCCGCTCACACTCTTTTCACGCCCTAGTCTTTGGCGTCATTCGCGCGTAAAGGACGGGATGCCAGAAAATTGGTTCGTCCGGGTTCACGAAAAGGAATACGGCCCGGTCGACCTTGAGACCCTGCGCGAATGGCAATCCGAGGGGCGTTTGCTCGCCCAGAATCCTGTGCGGGGGGCGGACGAAGGCGAATGGAAAACAGCCGCGGAAATTACGGAGTTGTTTCCCGAGGCAACAGGCGATTCCGACCTGAAGGCTGGTACGAATGAGCTGTATTATCGGCGCGCGTTCGGGGAGATCATCACGGAAAGTTGCCGGATTTATGGGCGAGGTTTTCTTCATTTCTTTGCGCTTGCGCTGCTGGTTGGGATTCCATCGCTCGGGTTCAAGCTGAGCCTGGCTTACATTCAGTACGGCGGAGCCGGTGAGCCGGTCACCCCCACCTCGCGGGTGGCGAGCGCCGTGGCCATCGTCATGCTGGCAGCCCTCTTCGTGGGCTGGCCTATCTTTCTGGCTGGATTGCAATTTGCGACGGCCGAGTTGGCAGGGGGCCGGCGCATTGCGCTCGGGGAAATCCTACGACGTGCTGTCGATCACTGGCCGCGCCTCGCGAAGCTCTCTGTGGTCGTGTACGGCAGCTACATTTTCTGGACGCTGCTGCCGGTGCTCTTGATTTTGACGCTAGCGAGCGCGCCTTCGGTTTGGTCGATCCTCCTCGCGCTCGCAGCGCTTGGCTTTCAGGTCTACATGGCGGGGCGTCTCTTCGTTAACTTCATGTTCTGGCAGCAATCGAGTACGCTCGCTGGGCTGGAGGGCGCGGAAGCGTTGCGGGAAAGCAAGGAGCTGGCGCGAAGCCGCACGACGGAGCCGATGTTGCAAAGGCCACTCTGGCGCGGCGCAATCATTGCGTCGATTTGGCTCGTGGTTTTGCTC
>JACCXA010000045.1 GCA_013697365.1 Chthoniobacterales bacterium | reverse complement strand
AAAGAATGCGGTCAAAATCATCAAGCCTTTACGTTCTTTGCGACGCGATCAAAGCGCAGTGAACGAAAGTTTGATCGATTCGATCAGGTCCCTCCTGGCGGTGAATCGTGAGATGTTAAACGCACTCGAAACGCTCAGCGTGAAGTTCGAGGATCTGCAGACCCAACTCGCAGAACAGCGGATGAAGGGATGGCCGCCTGCCGCCGGGAGGGAACGGGAGTAGGCATGCGAATTATCGTCGCCACGACGAAGATGCCCTTCGTTTCCGGGGGCGCTGAATCCCAGGTTGCGGATTTGGAAGCGGCCTTGGTGGCGCAGGGACATGAGGTCGAGACATTCGTCATTCCGTTCAACCCGACGATTCAGGAAAAAATCCCAGAGCAAATGCTGGCCTGCCGTCTTTTGAACCTTTCCGCCGTCAGTAACACCAGGGTTGATCGACTCATCGCGTTAAAATTTCCTGCATATCTTATTCCGCATCCGGACAAGGTGGTCTGGCTGCTGCATCAACACCGGTCCGCCTACGACCTTTGGGACGATGACGCTGGCGATCTCCACGCCCGGCCGCGCGGGTTTGTCACGCGAGAAGCAATCCGGCGGGCGGACCGTGTTCTGGGATCGGCGCGGAAAGTGTTTTCAAACTCGAAAAACGTGGCCGATCGGCTGCGAAACTTTTGCGAGATCGACTCCTCACCGCTCTATCATCCGCCGCGAGGCGAAGACAAGTTTCGATGCGAACGACAGCTCGATGATCACATCTTCTTCCCCAGCCGGCTGCACCCCACTAAACGCCAGAGCCTGGCATTGCAGGCCCTGGCCCTGACTCAGCAACCGGTTCGAATTCGCTTCGCTGGCCTTCCCGATGATTCCGAGTACGACAAAAATCTGCAAGCGATGGCCGACAAATTGCAGGTCGGATCTCGCGTCGAGTGGATGAAATACCTGTCGGAGGCAGAGAAGGTGGATTCTTACGCGCGCACCATCGCGGTTCTTTATCCGCCGCTGGACGAAGATTATGGTTATGTGACGCTGGAAGCGATGCTCTCCTCGAAGCCCGTGATCACCTGCCGCGATTCCGGCGGGCCGTTGGAATTTGTCCTGCCGAACAAGACCGGTCTGATCACAGAGCCGACTCCGGAAGGGTTGGCCGAAGCGCTCGATGATCTCTGGAAAAACAGGTCGCGTGCGGTGGAGTTTGGCGCCGAGGGGCGGCGTCATTACGCTCAATTGGGATTATCTTGGCCCCAGACGGTCAAGCGATTGCTGGCGTGAAGATCAATTGGTTTTCGCCGCTGCCGCCGGCTCGAGCGCGCGCCGCCTTTATAACGGAGCAGATCGTGCCGTTGTTGGCAAAGCACGCGGAGATTCGCGTCTGGTCCCATGAGCCCTCATGGAAGTTAGAAACTTATGCGACGGTAAAGACATACGACGCCGCCACACCGCCCTGGCGTGACTTCAATCGTGCAGAAGTCGCCATCTTTCATCTCGGGGACGAAGCTCAATTTTACGGCGATGTCTGGGCGGTGAGTCGCGAGTATCCAGGGATCGTGGTGCTGCACGACGATTCGTTCCAACAACTCTTCACCGGCCTGGCCACGCGAAGGCGTTTTCTCAACCGCCGTGACTATCTGCGTCTCGCAGAGTTTCATTGTCCGCGAAAAGGGCGGGCGATGGGTGAGGCGTATCTGAGTGGAACAATCAGCGTGGACGCGCTGGCGTTGCAGTGCTCGATGATCCGTGCCGCAGTCGAGAACGCTCTCGCCGTGGTGGTGCATTCCCAAACGACATTTGACGCTCTGGCAGGCGATTCGTTGCTGCCCGTGGTCCATCTCCCAATCAAGGAAAACGACGATGGCGAAGCGTATGCCGAATCCTTGCTTGAAATGGCGAACGAGCTTCCGGCGTATCAGAAAATCTGGTCCGCCCGCGTTCTCTCCCGCAGCGTCGGAGGGGCAATTCACGATTGGTGCACTGATGACCCGATGGCCGATTTGCCGCCAGGAATAGCGAGGGAGATTCTGGTTCTGAGTGAAGGGAACGAGCTTTTCGCATTCGACGAAACGGCCCGCGGAAATTAAACGGCCGTGTGACGTCGCAATACCTGCGTCTCTTCCATCGGCATGTGCTGCGTTACCTCGCACGCCATCGCCTGCTCGCGCTGCTGAATGTCCTGAGCGTCGCACTGGGGGTGGCGGTTTATCTTGCGATTCAGATCGCGAACCACAGCGCCAATCGTGCGTTCGCGGCCACGATCGATGTCGTGGCGGGAAAGGCCGAATTACAGATCACGGGAGCCATCACTGGCTTGCCCGACGCAATCTTTCCCGCGGTCGCGCGACACTCCGGTATTGCGGCGGCGACGCCGCTCGTGCGCGGCGTCGTCTCGCTCCCTGATCTGCCCGGTGAATATCTGCAGGTCCTTGGCGTGGACATTTTCACGAACACGCCCTTTCGCACCTTTGAGCTGACGAACTTCCAGGCCGGGGACTTCGATGTGCAGCGCTGGCTCGGAGACGGACAGGGCATCGCAGTCGCGGAGGAATTCGCCCGGCAGCACCAGTTGAAGGCTGGCGACATGCTCCGCGCGCAGGTGAATGGCAAAGATCATCCGCTGCGGGTTGGATTCATTCTGCGCGCGAATGGCCCTGCCGCGACTGATCCGCATTTCGCCGCGATGGACATCGGCTGGGCGCAGGAGTTGTTTGGAAAGCGCGGCGCGCTCAGCTCAATCCAGTTGCAGCTCACGGAGCCGCGTCAGCGCGAGGCCGTCGTGACGAGCTTGCGCGCCCTGCTTCCGCCCGACGCCACCATTGGGACGCCAGCGCAGCGCGGCGAGCAAGTGCAAAACATGCTTGGCGGTTTCCAGCTCAACCTCACCGCCATGAGTCTCGTCTCGTTGCTGGTGGGAATGTTTCTGATCTACAACACCGTTTCCGCCTCGGTCGTACGGCGCCGGAGTGAGATCGGTGTTTTGCGTTCGTTAGGCGTGACGCGTTCCGAGATTCGCGCGCTCTTCCTGGGAGAAGCAGTTGCCCTCGGGTTGGTGGGTGCGTTGCTCGGCTTGGTGGGCGGGTTGCTCCTGGCGCGTGTTCTCGTCGGCACCGTCTCAAAAACCATCTCGTCGCTTTACGTTCTGCTCAGCGTGCGCGAAGTGGCCGTGACGCCATGGATGCTCGGCACGGCGGCGATAGTTGGGCTACTTTCGGTTGTCATCGCAGCGTGGCTGCCTGCCGCGGCCGCGGCGAAGATGGATCCCGTTCGAGCGTTGCGCGCGGGATCGATCATCGAGCAATCGGCTCAGCTTTCGCCGGCGTGGTTTTGGTGGGGGTTGGCTTGCATCGCCTCCGCCGTTTTCCTTTGCTTTGTCGCTCTCACGACCGGGCCGCCCTGGGTTGGATTCGGCGCGGCTTTTTGTGTCCTGGCCGGCTTTTCCTTTCTTGTGCCCGAAATGACAAATCGTTTCAGCCGCGTCGCCTCTAGGATGCTTCGCGCATCTGCTAGCCGCGCGGTGGAGCTGAACCTTGCCGCCGCAAATCTCTCGCGTTCGCTCGTGCGCAATTCGGTCACGATCGCCGCACTTGCCGCCGCGGTTGCCATGGCGATCGGCGTGACCGTGATGGTCTTCTCGTTTCGTCGGACCGTGGAATCCTGGATCGACCAAACGCTGGTTGCAGACCTGTTCGTCGCGCCTGCCTCGAATGAGGTCGTCGGTCCGTCATCGTTCATGCCGCCCGAGGCGATTCAATTTCTCGAGGCGCACCCCGCCGTCGCGGCGGTTGATACTTTTCGTGAAGTCATGCTCCCGATGAAGGACAAGAGCGCGGCGGTCGCAGTCGTGCGCGGAACGAATCCGCGCCGCTTTCCGCTCATCCGGGGCGATCGAGCGGCGATCATGCGACGTTTTTTCGCAGAGCCCTGCGTGCTGATATCGGAAAGCTTCGCGCGCCGCAACCGCCTCCGCGATGGCGAGACGCTGGAGCTGAAAACGCCGCAAGGCCTGCGTTCGTTTCCGATCGCGGGAACGTTCTATGACTACACCCGCGACCAGGGCGTGGTGTTCATGGCCCAGCAAACCTTCCTGCCGATTTGGAAAGACGAGCGCATCAGCAGCCTCGCGGTCTATCTCAAGCCAGATGAAAACGCGGCCACGGTCACGTCAGAGTTTCGGGAAAAATTCAGTCAGACCGGGCAGTTTATCGTCCTTTCGAACAGTGACCTGCGCACGCGCGTCTTTGAAATCTTCGACGAAACCTTTGCCGTCACTTACGTTCTTCGCACCATCGCGGTCATCGTCGCGGTGGTCGGGATCTGTCTCACGCTCACCACGCTGATCGCGGAGCGGTCGCGCGAGCTGGGCGTTTTCCGCGCCATCGGGGGTAGCGCGGCGCAGCTCCGGAAAGTGTTGCTCTGGGAATCGACCATGATCGG
>JACCXA010000037.1 GCA_013697365.1 Chthoniobacterales bacterium | reverse complement strand
CCTTGGACTCGGCCGACATAAGCGCGCGATGAGTGGAAGCCGGCACTTCGAGATACCGGTAGATCAGGCCGTCTCGAAATTCGATCTCGAGTGCGTGTAAACGCCTGCTGTAGCCCACAGCGAAAAGCGCGCTCGATTCCACCGCTTCCCGCTGAATGCGAGACTTGATCGGCTCGACCGACCGATCGGCCGCCTGAACGGAGAAGAAGAAAAGGAATGCAGGCGCGATCCAAAGCCAGCGGCGTGCACGCACTCCACGAGCGTATTGGCAAGGACGGTCTGGCGTCGAGGAGAGATGCAGGGGATGATCTCTGGTGCTCATGTGTTGCCGATGATAATGCCCGGAGCATCGATGTGACGACCCAGTATGACGTGATCGTCCTAGGAGCCGGCCACAACGGCCTCGTGGCCGCAAGCTACCTCGGGCGTGCGGGTATTAGCGTGTTGCTGCTGGAGAAAAACAATTACATCGGCGGCGCGACGACCTCTCAGAAGGTGTTCCCCGATTACGACGCCCACCTCTCGCGCTATTCTTATCTGGTCAGCCTCTTTCCCGAAAAAATTATTCGCGATCTCGGATTGAATCTCGAGCTGCGCAGGCGCACGACGGGCTCCTTTACGCCCTACGTGAGAGACGGCAAGCATGATGGCCTGCTTCTGAGTAATGGCTCGGAAAAAGTAAGCCGCGAATCGGTCCGCCGGCTGACAGGCAGCGAGGGGGAGTTCGATCAGATGCAGCGCTTCTACGCGCTGGCCCGGGTTTTCGCCGAGAAGGTTTGGGACACGATGCTGGAGCCCCTACCGGAAAAGGGGGAATTCCAACGTCGTTTCGACGTCGACGACGGATCGCGCGAAGCCTGGCGCAGCCTTGCCGAAGAACCGCTGGGTTGCGCGATCGAACGCTATTTGCAGGACGATCTCCTCCGCGGCCTCGTTCTCACCGACGGAAAGATCGGCGTCTTTACCCACCCGCACGATCCGACGCTGCTCCAGAACCGCTGTTTTCTTTATCACCTCATCGGCAACAAGACGGGAGAATGGAAGGTGCCGGTCGGGGGCATGGGCCGCGTGGCCCGCGCCTTGGAGGAAGCGGCCCGTGGAGGTGGCGCGGAGATGCTAACGGGCGTGCACCTCCAATCACTCGCAGTGACTGGCCGGAAGCGGAGCGTGGAGTTTGAAGTGGATGGCAAAACGCACGGCGTCGAAGCGCGTTTCCTCCTCGTGAACTTCGGGCGCAATGTCCTCGCGAAATTACTGGATGAATCACATCAGGCCGATCCGAGCGACGAAGGCTCTGTGTTCAAGATCAACATGCTCCTGCGCCGCTTGCCGAAACTGAAGGCGATGCGTTATCCGGCGCCTGAGGCATTCTGCGGCACATTCCATATCGACGAAGGTTACGAGCAGATGAGCCTCAGCTACGAGCAAGCTTCACAGGGGCGACTGCCGGATAAACTGCCGAGCGAGGTCTACTGCCACACGCTCACGGACGACAGCATCCTTTCGCCCGGATTACGCGCGCAGGGTTTCCAAACGATGACGCTCTTTGGCCTCGATACGCCGTGGCCGTTGTTTGCTGAAAACAACGACGCGATGCGGCACAAAGCGGAGAAGAGATTTGTGGAAGGACTGAACGCCTGGTTGGCGGAGCCGCTGGAAGGTTGCCTCGCGGTCGCGCGCGACGGCAGCTTTTGCATCGAGAGCAAGAGTCCGGTCGATATCGAGGATGCGCTCGGCCTTTATCACGGAAACATTTTCCAGAACGCGCTGACGTTTCCTTTCGCCGAATCCAAGGATCAAGTCGGCACATGGGGCGTGGAGACGGAATGGGACAATGTCTTTTTCTGCGGCTCGACGGCGCAGCGCGGCGGGGCCGTCAGTGGCATTCCAGGCCATAACGCAGCAATGAAAGTGCTCGAGTGCCTGGGACACGCAGGCTGCTAGCCTGCTGCTCGTGGCAGCTTGCCGAGACGGACTTAAAGACCGTTCGCTGCGCGAATGTTGCCGGCAGGCTGCCGGCAACTGCAGGCTGGCAGCCTGCGCTCCCCAGACGAAGAAGACGCGCTACGCCGTCGCTGCGCGGAACGCGGAGAGAAATGCTTCCATCTCGGCTTTCTTACCGATCGTGGCGCGCATGTGGTTCGGCAGGGCGGGGAACAACCGTCCAACCTGCACTTTGCGGTCCTTCATCGTTTTGATTATCGGTACGACGGGCCGCTTTAGATCGGCCATGATGAAGTTCGCCTGTGACGGAATTGTCCGGTAGCCTAACGAGTCGAGTTCTCCGGTCACGAACAATCTCGTTTCATTGTTCAGTCGCCGCCCGTGCGCGAGCTGCTCGGGGTCGCCCAGGCTCGCGCGGGCCGCGACCAGCGCCATGATGTTGACGCTGTCGGAAAGTTGATGTGGACGCAGTCGCTCCATGGTCGCGGGTTGCGCAATGCAATAGCCGCAACGCATCCCAGCCATGCCGTAGATCTTGGAGAAGGTGCGCGCGACAATCAGGTTCGGGTGGTCCCGGATCAACGGGACCACGCTCTCGTAATCGGGACTATCGACGTAATGGTGATAGGCCTCGTCCACGAGAATGGCAGTCGCGCGCGGCGTCCTGGAGATGAATTCTCGGACCTCATTCCTAGGCGTGAGGCTGGCGGTCGGATTGTTTGGATTGCAAACGTAAATGAGCCCGCCCTTCGCGGCAGCCGCCATCTTTGGAAGGTCATGACTAAAGCTGCTGGTCAGCGGAACTTTCACGACCTCCGCGCCGCGCCTGCTGGCATGTCCGAGGATTGCTTCAAAGGTCGGGTCCGCCACGACGAGAGTGCCCTCGGAACGCCCGGTGAACGCCGTCGCGCAGATTTTGAGAATCTCGCCGGAGCCGGCTCCCAGTAAAATTTGATCAGACTGGACGCCGTCCGTTTGCGCGAGCGCCTCGATGAGCATGTCGGCCTCGTCATCCGGGTAGCGGCAGGCCAGCTCAAACGCCTCGGTGATCGCCCGGAGCGCCCTGGCCGATGGACCAAACGGGTTTTCATTCGAGCTCAATCGAACCACACTACCGGTGGCGATGGGAACGATTGGCTCTCGGGCCAGGGAGAGAGCGGGTTTGCCCGCGGCGTAGGCTGCGCTCGCCCCCAAGAGTTGCGCGAATCGGCGGCGGGAGATGGAAGCGGTGCTCATGCCGTAAGAACTAACTGGCGGGCGTTCGAATACGAGATCGAAATCGCTCACCTGACGGCGTCAGCGTTCTCCGCGCCGGGGAGCGCACGCTTGTAGCATGCCGGCGAATTCGTCTCGCATTCGCGGACTTTCATCAGCGTCGAGAAAGGAAGAAGGTTGATCTCGCGCCACGCGGACGAAAGTCCGTCTCGGCAGAATGCCTCGACCAGCACGCCTGGAGGCATGCGCTCCCCGGAGTCACCCCGAGAGCGCTTTGGTGCGGTGAGACGCGTGGACACTCATTGCTTTCCCCTTGGAAATGCCCCCACCTCTCGCGTCAGATCCTCGAACACGCCGGCCGGAACCTGAGCGGAATAGCGCAGCTTCAGGTACGCATCGATCAGGCGCCCAATTCGCTCGGATTCGTTAGGCAAAAGCGTCATCGCCCGGTTCGCGAAATGGGCAGGGCCTTCCCAGGCCTCCCGCACCGCCCCACGCCGCGCGGCTTTACGACAGAACTTTTCATACAATCCCTTGACGCGATCCTCGCGCGACCGTGTTCGAAAATGCCTTCCGCCCACGAAGAGCGCGTAGAGCGCTCCTGCCCCCAGCAACACGCTCACGCTCAGCTGCAAGGGAGGAACCTTGGTGAGGTCGACGTTCGCCACGAACGCCTCCTGCGTTTCCGCGTCGAAGCTCAGGACCCGTGTGTCCCAGGTGTAATTAAGCGTCTGCCAGGCAAGCCGAAGGTTCGTGAAGATCGGTTGCCGGGCCCATCCGCGAGCGAAGGCGCCGGTGTTCGTTTCGGCCGAAGGGCCGCGGCGTTCGAGGAAAGAGTCGAACCCGAGGTTCACGCGATCGGGCGCGACCACACTCGTCGGATCGACCCGGGTCCAGCCAGCCTCGGGCAGCCAGACCTCGCACCATGCGTGGGTGTCGGATTGCCGGACAAGGAGGAAACGGCCAAACTCGTTATACTCGCCGCCGAGATAACCGACGACAACGCGGGCGGGAACCCCAGCCAGGCGCATCAAGGTCGCAAAGCTGGCCGCGTAATGCTCGCAGAACCCGACCCGGCGTTCGAAAAGGAACTCGTCCAGATCGTTCTTCCGATATTCGCCGGGTGAGAGGGAATAACGGAAACCTTGTGCGCGGAAAAATTGCAATGCGCTGATGACGATGACGCGCGGATCGGCGTTCGCGGCGACCCAGGATTGGGCGAGTTCGCGCGCTCGTGGACTGATCGAGGGCGGGACTTCCAGAAGGGCGTCGCGTTCGCGTTGACGGAGGTTTTTGTCCGGATGCTGTGCGAAAGACCGGACCTCGTAACGGCGGGGTTTGCGGATCGATTGATAGCTCCAAAGGTAATTACCCGGCGCGAGCAGCGCGCCGGGTGGCGGCTGCACCGGCCAGTCGAGCGCGAACATCCAATGTTCGCCGTGCGGTTCGATCGTGATCCGTTGTCGAGTCGTTTCGCCGGCGGGTGGACGCAAGGCCGAGGGCGAAAGCGCCGCCGGCGCCTGACGTGCCCGCCATTCCATCCCCGCGCCCGCCGACATGACGACCCCGCGCCAGTACAACACATCGGCGCGTGGGATTTTTCCGTCGGGGAATTCGGCGCGGAATGCGACCTCGGTCGAGCTGGCGAGAGAAGCGATGCCGCCAGGTGACATTCGATCCGAAAACCCTGCGGCCGCTGAGCTCGACGGCGTCATCAAAAGACGGAACCCCGTACTGACTCTTGGGAAAAACAGGAAGAGCAGGGCGATAACCGGCAGCGCCTGCAAAATAAGAATGCCCGCGGTGCGCAGGGGCGGCCACCAGGTGTTGCGCGATGGCCCGCGGTGAAACTGAAGGAGGGCGACCAGCAGAAGCGCGAATGCGATAAGCAGACAGAGGGCGATCGAGAGATCCTGCGCGAGAAAAAAACCGCACAAGCAGAGAACCCAGGCGACCATCACCATGACGTGAAACTCGCGGGCGGTGTGGGCTTCCAGCATCTTCAGCGACATGAGCACGACGATCAGGGACACCCCAGGCTCAATTCCTTTCAGCGAGCCGTAGCTGAAGAAAATTGCTGCCAGGGCTGCGGTCGTAAGAATGAGCTTCCAGAGCGCCAGGCGCAGCCGGTAGCCCTTCGGTTCCATCCAGAATTTCAGCGCGAGCGTGACAAGAAAAAGCGCGGGAACCCAGGGCGACAGTGTCCCGAACATCGGCGGCACAGTGAAGACCAGCGCGGCCGCAAGCCAAAGGAGCGGCGTGCGCGGGATGCGAGTGTCGATCTTTCTCAGGGTGCTCACTTGAACAAAGCCAGAGCTCGTAGGCAGCGATGAAAATGCGTATCACCAAGCGACGGCGCGATTGCGGCGCCGGGCAGACGCAAGCCGTAGGGGCGGCGGGCGCGTTCCGCTTCGATCACCCAGAGCGTAAGCTGTGATAGGCGGTTTTCCGGATCGCTGAGCCGCAGAGACGCGAAGTCCAGATCAAGCAATCCGCTCGGTTCGGCGGCATATTGCTTCGTCATCAACGCTTGTCCGCGAGCGACCGCTTTCCAATCAATGTGGCGTTGTGATTCGCCGGGGACATAGGCGCGCACGCCGGCGAAGTCATCGCCTTCGCCCCGTTCCGGTCCACGCTTCGCCTGCTGCGCGTGCGCGCTTCCGGATGGCAACTTCGGATCGCCGCCTGGCTTCGGGTAAACGAGGTAACGCTGCCGCGCGCCCAGCTTCTTGCGCGCTCGCATGAAGCCAAGT
Organism: Chthoniobacterales bacterium; assembly: GCA_013697365.1. GTDB lineage: Bacteria > Verrucomicrobiota > Verrucomicrobiia > Chthoniobacterales > UBA10450 > JACCTI01. The sequence continues at coordinate 10,475 of JACCXA010000037.1, read as the reverse complement.
GGATAAACCGTCGCCAAACGCAGACTGCCGACTTCGTGTTCGCCCCGCACCTGCGCTGGAAAGCGCAGCATGACGCGCGCACCTTTTCCCGGCGCGATCGTGTCGACGCGTTCCTCGTCTCCGCGCGATCCGGGGACGCTTACTGAAACGCTGTGACGCGGCGCCCGCGCTTCGTTGCTGATTTCGACCGGAAGGAAAATTTCATCTCCGGCGAACGCCGGTTTGGCGGATTCCGCGGTGACTTTCAGGCCAGAGAGATTCCGGATCGTGTGTGGAATTGAAACCAGGATCACACTGCTCAGAGCGAAAAGCAGCAGGTAAGCGGCGGCATTGTTCTGGCTGGAAGCCGCATACCACATCGCGAGTAAGACACAGAGCAAACCGGCAAAGCTCCGCGCCGGCCGCAGCAGGGTGAAGGACCGATCTTTCACGGCACCGGCACGCTGTGCAGAAGAGCGTCGGCGAGGGTGCGCCCGCTCAGTCCCGGCTGATCGAGATCGTGGCCCAGCCGATGCGCCATCACCGAGACGCCCACCGCCTGGATATCTTCCGGCAGCACCATCTCTCGGTCATGCATCAGCGCCCAAGCTTGTGCGGCGTGCAAGAGAGCGAGCCCGGCGCGCGGCGAAAGCCCCGCGCTATGCCGCTGCCGGGAGGCATCGAGGAGATCTTGCAGATAATCGAGCAGCGCGCCAGACGCATGCACCTGTCGAACGGCTGTTTGAATTTCGAGCAACGTCTCGGGGGTGAAGACTGGCTTTAGTTCCTTCAGCATGGCGCGTCGATCCATCCCGAGCAGCATGGCGCGTTCGCTCGCCCGGTCAGGAACCCCGAGCTCGATCCGCATCAGAAAGCGGTCGAGTTGCGATTCCGGAAGCGGAAACGTGCCGATTTGATGCTGCGGATTTTGCGTGGCGATGACGAAGAAAGGCTGCGGCAGCTCGTGCGTGACGCCATCGGCCGAGATGTGATCTTCCTCCATCGCTTCGAGCAGCGCGCTCTGGGTCTTGGCGGTCGCGCGATTCACTTCATCGATGAGCACGACCTGCGAGAAAAGCGGCCCGCGGTGAAAGACAAATTGCTGAAGTTCGCGATCGAAGATCGAGTTCCCAAGAATGTCTGCGGGCAGCAGGTCGCTCGTGAATTGAATGCGCTGAAAGGCCAGGCCGAGAGACCGCGCCAGCGCCTGCGAGAGCGTGGTTTTTCCCACGCCGGGGATGTCCTCGATCAGGAGATGCCCGCGCGCGAGGAGGCAGGCGACGGCGAGCTTGACCGCATCGGCCTTTCCCACGATGACTTCACAAATCTGCTTTGTGAAGGCATCAGCCGCGTTGTTCACCCTCGCACGATGCGCAGGATGGCAAGCCTTGGCAAACATCGGGAGGCAGGGTAAGAGCGGGATTCACGTCACGACGTTTTTCTCCGACTCAACTATGAACACTCGACCTTGCCTTACCCTTTTGTTCGTTCTCGCTTACCTCCCGGTCGCGCTTCTGGCGCAACGGCCAGCGACCGAACAGAGGCCCGATATTTCCGACAAAGCGCTTATCACCAAAAGCACGCCCGAGGCGAAGGTCTCCGCTTCGCCTGAGAAAGACAAAGCCGTGAAGCAGTACACGATCGAGCAGTTCATGAACACAACCCGGGTCGGCGGGAGCGCGTTCGCGGCCGATGAGCAGTCGATTCTGTTTCACAGCAACAAGAGCGGGATCTTTAACGTCTACCGGGTGCCGCTGACAGGCGGTGAGGCGAAGCAGGTGACGACCTCGACCAAGGAAAGCACCTACGTTGTCTCGGCGTTTCCAGCGGACGCGCGGTTTCTTTATCGCTACGACAAAGGCGGGGACGAGAACGAGCACCTCTACCTGCGGGAGCTCGATGGCACCGAGCGGGACCTGACGCCCGGCGACAAGACAAAGGCGCGCTTTCACGGCTGGAACCGGGACCGGACCTCTTTCTTTTTCTCCACAAACGAGCGCGACTCGAAATTCTTCGACATCTTCGAGATGAGCGTGGCGGAGTTAAGGCCGATTCTCCTCTACCGGGACGAGACCGGCTTCGAATTTGCCGATATCTCGAACGACAAACGCTTCCTCGCCTTCGGTAAACCAGGGCAAACCACCGCCGACGCGGACGTTTATCTTTTCGACACCGAGACGAAGGAGATGAAGAACATCACCGCGCACGCAGGCGAGGTGCAGAACGAACCGCAGGTCTTCGATGTCGCCGCGAAGTATCTCTACTTCCTCTCGAACGAGGGGGCGGAGTTTCAATACATCGCGCGGCACAATCTTCAGACAGGCGCGCGTGAGGTGATGGAGAAAGCGGCCTGGGATGTCTCCTACACTTACTTCTCCCGGAATGGAAAGTACCGCGTCGTGGCCACGAATGAGGACGCCCGCACCAAGATAAAGGTCTACGACGAAGCAACGGGAGACCTCATCAAGTTGCCCGAACTGCCCGCGGGGGACATCACGGGCGTGCATATTTCGGCGAGTGAGGAACGCATGGCCTTTTACCATGACGGTTCCCGGTCACCGGCGAATCTTCATGTCTACGATTTTAAATCGAAAAAGACGACGCAGCTAACCAACAGTTTGAATCCTGAGATCGATCCGGCCGATCTCGTGGAAGCGCGCGTAGTGCGTTACAAATCTTTCGATGGGCTTGAAATACCGGCGATTTTTTATCAGCCGCATGGCGCCAGCGCGCAGAAGAAAGTGGCGGCAATCGTAAAAGTGCACGGCGGGCCCGGCGGCCAGGCGCGCCTCCCTTACAACGCCTCCACTCAGTTCTACGTGAACCATGGCTACGCCGTGCTCGACGTGAACAACCGCGGTTCGAGCGGATACGGGAAGACATTCTTCACCGCAGATGACAAAATGCATGGCCGCGAGCCCCTCTGGGATTGTGTCGCGGCGAAGAAATATTTGCAGTCGTTAGGCTACATCGAAGAAGCGAAGATCGGCATCATGGGAGGTTCCTACGGCGGCTACATGGTGCTGGCCGCGCTTGCCTTCCAGCCAGAGGAATTTGCCGTCGGCGTCGACATTTTCGGCGTCTCGAATTGGGTGCGAACCCTGCAAAGCATTCCGCCTTACTGGGAGTCACAAAGGAAGTCGCTCTACTCGGAGGTCGGCGATCCCGAGAAGGACCTGGAGTTTCTTCGCGAGACCTCGCCACTCTTCCATGCGGATAAAATCACCAAACCGCTGATCGTTTTACAGGGCGCGAATGATCCGCGCGTGATCAAGCCCGAATCGGACGAGATCGTGGAGGCGATCAAAAAGAATGAAGGCGTCGTGGAATACGTCGTCTTCGAGAATGAAGGCCACGGCTTCACGAAGAAGGAGAACGAGATTCGAGCCTACCAGTCGATCCTCGCCTTCCTGGACAGGTATCTGAGAGATAGCGAGCCGGCGGCATCATCTGTTGCGGGGTCGGACCGCTGACAGGGAGTGATTACAAAAGCTCGTCCTTTCTCGCTACGAGCTTACTCTTCGGAGAGTTCGCGCTTTTGCGCGTCAGCGTCAGCCAGCAGCCCCCCGCCCATTGGGTCTTTCTCTGGGGTAAGATCATCCAATTGACCCTCTGAAACTGGCTCGTCCGATTCTGGCTTTTCTGTCTCTTCCATAACGCTTTTCCCTTTCGCTTGTTAATGTGACCGGCAGAAGGCTGCCGGGTTGACCGCTCCATTCTGAAAGTTGCAGTGACGGATGTCGAGTCTGCCGGAAGTGTAGGACCACTCTCGAACGAAGAGAACGAATTCCGCCGGCTTCACGGAGAGAGCAGCCTATTTCCGGCGATACTTCTCCTGATACTTGTCGCGCAGACGTGTCTGACGATTCGTTAGCTCGATTCTCCGCCCGTCTATGTAGGCAGCCTCGATCTGCGTCGGCAAATCGAGCGGATCACCATTCGTAATCATGAGCGTCGCGGCTTTGCCTGCCTCCAGGGATCCCAATTGCTCTCCGAGACCGAGAATCTGCGCCGGGTAAAGCGTCACCGCCCGGAGCGCCTCCTCCCGCGGCAGTCCAAACGCGGCCGCCATGCCTGCCTCGAACGGTAGATTGCGATCGTGCGCGGCTTCGGATTGCCGACCTTTGGTCGCAAGGCAAAAGCGCACACCGGCTTCATGCAAGCGCGCTGCATTAGCGAAGGCGCTGTCATACGCATCGTCGCGACGCGCGGGGAGGGCAGTGGCGAGAGCGATGATCACGGCGGTGTCGCTCTCTTTCAGCTGCGGTGCCACGCGCCAGGCATCCTTTCCGCCCACGAGCACGATCTTGAGTTGCGCCTCTTTCGCCCACGCGAGCGTCGCCTCCATTTGCGCGAGAGATTCGGCATGCACGAAGAGAGGCAGCGTGGCGTCAAAAACCGGCATCATCGCTTCCCAGCGCAGATCGGATTTCAAATCAGGAACTCCCGCCTTCCGCGCCTGCCAATAGGAACGCGCAATCTGAAAAGCGTCTCGGATTGTTCGCTCCGCCTTTTCGATTTCCTTCACCTGATTCTCAAGTGACTTCGGCGCGCGCGGATCGCGGTTGAGCTTCAGGTCCGGCCAACGAACGTGCAAAGCCGCCGGAGCGCGCACCGTCATTTCCTGGGGCGTCCACCCGTCCATCCGAATGACGGCGGACTGCCCGGAAATCAACCCGCCTTCCGGCACGACGTGCGCGGTGAGAATGCCGTTGGCGCGCGCGACGGGGATCAACTCGCTGTCCGGATTCACACTCGTCGCAGTCAGTGCATTCGGATTGATCGCGCCAGGCTCTTCGATATCGAGGGTCGCCCGTGCGGCGCTGATCTCGGTCAACCCAAGAACGGTATTCGCGCTGATGAAGCCGGGGTAAACGTGCTTGCCTGAGCCGTCGATCACCTCCGCGTCTGCCGGGACGGCCGCGTCAGCCCCGATCGCGGTAATTTTTCCCTGCTCGAAAACGATCGTGCCGGAAGGGATATCCGGGCCGCTAACCAGATGGATCGTCGCGCCTTTAATCGCTATCGGTCGCGTTTGCGGCGGCGCAGGGATGACCTCGGAAGCATGCGCCTGCAGCAGGACGAAAGCGCAAGTTGCCACCGCGGCGGCTAACGCACGTCTGGAGGACGGGTTTGTAACCCGTCCCGCTGCGCGCCGAGCCGGGTTACAAACCCGGCCTCCGTTGTGTTTCATTTCTCCGCTCCCATGCAGGTATGCTTGTCGTGGCCGTCGCCATACAACGGCGCGAGCTCATGCGCGCGATGCGCATCTCCCGGTGGCGTGTTTGCCTCCTTGTCCTCCGATTTCTTGTCGTCGCCGTCTTTCGGTTTGCCCAAATCCTTCAACCGCTCCGTCAGCGCCTTCTGCACTAGTGCTTCGCGCTGCGTCGCAAAGGTCTTTCGTGCTTCGGCATCTTCTGCGCGATCGAAATACTTCCGCCCATCGATCCAGGTCTGATTGACGGAGGCGTAATTGGAAAGCGGAGGGCCATTCCAAACCACAAAGTCAGCATCCTTGCCCGGCTCGAGCGATCCAGTTTTCGCATCGATCCGGAGCTGCTTCGCCGGATTGATCGTGACAAGCTTCAAAGCGTCGTCCGCTGTCAGGCCGCCATACTTCATGGATTTGGCCGCCTCCGTATTTAAGCGCCGCGCGAGATCGGAGCTGTCGGAATTTACCGAGGTCAGCACGCCCTGCTTGTGCATCATCGCGGGGTTGTCCGGAATGGCGTCAAACGCTTCGAATTTGTAACCCCACCAATCTGCGAAGGACGAAGCGCCGATGCCGGCATGGGCGATTTCACCGGCCACCTTATAGCCTTCGAGAATGTGCTGGAGCGTGCCAATGCGTATCTTGAAGTCGCTCGCCAGTCGCAGGAGCATGAGCACTTCGTCCTGCCGGTAAGAGTGGCAATGGATGAGACGCTTGCCCGTCACAATCTCAAGCAGTGCCTCGAGTTGCAGGTCACGGCGCGGCGGCAGGCCATCCTTCTTTTTCAAAGCGGCGTCATATTCCTGCGCGGCGCGGAAGCGATCGCGGATGGCTGCTCCACACCCATGCGAGTCTGCGGATAACGAGTGGTAAATTTTTCTCCCCAGTTCGATTGCTTCACATTCTCGCCGAGCGCGAATTTCATACCCGGAATCGCCTCGGCGAACTTCAGTTCCTCCGGCAACGCTCCCCAGCGGAATTTGATCACCTGGTTCTGCCCCCCGATTGGGTTGGCCGAGCCATGCAGGAGGTTCGCGGCGGTGACGCCACCGGCGAGCTGCCGGTAAAGATCGATGTCGGTGGCGTCGACAACATCCCCGATGCGCACCTCCGCGGTGACCGCGTGGCTGCCTTCATTCACGCCCTTGCTGATCGCAGTATGGGAGTGGCAATCGACGATGCCGGGCGTGACATGAAGGCCCTTGCCATCCAACGCGGCTGCTCCCGGCGGGGCTTTTAATCCGGGACCGACCGCTGTGATCTTTCCGCCGCTGACCAGAAGGTCGGTGTTCTGCAATGTCCCTTGCGGACCGGACGTCCAAACCGTCGCGCCTTGGATCAAGACGGCGGCGGGCTGTGCTGGCGGAGCGCTGCGTCCAAACGAACCGGCCGGGTATGTCTCCAATAACTCCAGTGGCGTATCGAGAGGCGATCCTTTTTCCTCTGGTTTTTTGGGCGGCGGCGTAAAGGCAGCCGTCCGCTTCGCGCTCCAGACGATGTTCGCGCCGGTGGGAGCGTCGCCACTCCCTTGAATCGAGCCGCCCGCGATTCGCCCCGATAACCGGATCGCGCCTTCGCCTCTCTCGAACAACTTTGCGGGAGCGACCAGGAGCACTGCATCGTCCTTCACCGTGAAGGCACCTTTCTCGCCACTGACCTTTGCCTCCAGCTTTTCCAATTCGCCTTCGATCGTCAGTGGGAGCGTTTTTCCGGCGGCGATGATTTCCCACGTGCCGCGCGGATCGCGTTCCCCCGCCAGATCGGTGTCATACCAGCGTCCATCCACCCAGGTCGTTATCACCTTCGCTCCTTCGGCGAATAGATCGCCGCTCGCGATCACCAGGTTCGCGATTCGGCCAGGCGCGATGACCCCCAGGCGATCGGCCACACCAAACATCTCCGCCGGTGTGCTGGTCAAAGCCGCCAGGGCCGCGTCTTTGCTCAGGCCGCGGCGCACGGCCAGCCGCAGGCGTGGCCAGAATTCCTTTTCCGGCTTCTCCAGTCTCTCAGCCGTAAAGGCGATCGGAATCCCGGCACCCACGAGCAGCGCTGGATTGCCGGGCGCGCGATCCCAGTGCTGTAGTTCGTCGAGCCCATATTCGAGGGCTTGCTCGGGCTTCTCGATCTCCGGAGTCTTCGGAAAATCGAGCGCAAGGATGACGGGAGTTTTGTTTAAAGACCGGCGCACCCGGTATTCGAAACCGTGGCCGAGGAGCAGCGGCTTTAGTTTGAATTCATCAGCAATCCGCAGCGCGCGCAGCGAATCCAGCTCATCTTCAGGTTCGAAGACGACGGGCTGTTTGCGTTGCGCTTGCTCCGCGAGCGCGCCCAGGCTGGCGTTCACCTCGGGCCGCTCCGTCGTAACCGGACTCTTGCGGTAGGCCTCGTGCGCGGCCTGATACCACGCCGCGTCGAGGAAGCCCTGCCGGATGAGCGCGATGCTGCCCATGAGCGAACTGGGATAAGTGCCATCGGAAGTGCGATCGATTTCGAACGCGATATGTTGGGCGACGGCAGGCGCGACCACGAAGGTATTCACATCCGCTTCGGGCAGATTGATCAACGCGCTCGAACCGCGAAAGATGCCGCGGCCGGGCACGACGAGCGCACTCGTGAAGCCGAGATCGCGCAGCTTGCGCGTCCCTTTTTTGTCCAGCTTCAGGTAGTCCGCCGCCTGGCGCTCGGGCGTGACGCGCGGGTTCCAGCCATGAGCTCCCTTCGGAGTTTCACGCGGAAACTCTTTTGGTTTCGCGTCGGGATCATCCGGGTCGACGTCGCGTCGTAACGGCTCGGGTTGGAGCGTCTCCGGGAGTCCGAGGCGGCTGTAGGCATCGATGAAGCCTGCGTAAATCGTTTTTCCGGTGAGATCCCAAACTCGTGCTTCGGGTAGAATTGTCACCGCCGGCCCCGCATCAACGATCAGTCCGTCGCGGATCAGGACGATGCCTTTATCAATGACTTTGCCGGGCGCGGGAATGATGCGCGCATTGATCAGTGCATGGACGCGGGGATCGTTTTCGCGCAGACCCTGCTTTGGTTCTGTGGTGAGCTGAGCGGAAGCGATCTTCGCGACAAAAAGCAACATCAAGACTGCCGCGAAAGAAGGCGCTTTGCGCGAGAAGAGCTGCATCGTCAAATGCAAGCTATCGGCAAAGAGTCGTCGGGAACAAGTCCAGCTTTTTGATTCCTGAGGCGAATGACAGCGAAGCCTTCACGCAATGAGGGTTCTGCCGCCGAAGCCGCACCGCAGCTCGTCGTAGGAGGGCGAGTTTTGTTGTAGCGACGGCGCTCTGTCGCCGTCCAGACGCGTGCCACGGCGAGAGAGAGCCGTCGCTCCAAAACATCCGCAGCCGCCACCGCCGAAGCTTGTCTTCTAACGCCCCAGCGGCGTTGAGACGTTTGTTCCGGCAGGCGGTGTAAATTGAAACGTAGAAGGCTCGATGGGAGCGCGCGATTCGTTGGAGTATTTCGTAGCGATACGATCACCGTTGGCCTGGAACATTTCCGTGCGCTCCACCTGCAAGGCTTCGTTGAACTCGATCGTGAACCGCTGCAGCATTTTCTTGAGCGAGGGGTTCCGCGGCGCCAGTTGCAGGACGTAACCATTTCCCTCCTTCGCACCGGTGATGTTGTAGGTGTTCTCGACCCCTTCCAGATTCAGACTGGCGGTGATCGCGGCGATTCCGGCGTCGAGGGGCGAGCGTTTGCCTAACGAGTACTGCTCAACGGACTGGAATTTCGGGTAGTGAATCCAGAGTTGCTGTCCATCGCTCACGGTCACGCTGGGCGAATTGCCTCGCACCTCGCGGCGGAACTTGTTCGGGGCCTGAAACCAGACTTTCCCGGAGCTTGCGACCGGTTTGTTCATCATCCGCATGGTCTTTTCCTCCTGGAATTCGGCCTGGACCTGTGGCGCGGTCGCGCGTTTTTCGCGAATTCGGTTGAGGAGCGTCTTCAGGTCGGCAGGCGCGAGTGGTTCAGCTTGAACAAGGGAACCGACGAAGGAGAGGAGGAGGGAGAGGTAGATTGTCTTAGACATGGCTGTGGTTTTGGACGCGCGGATCGCCCGTTTCTTCGCGCCAGATCTTTGGTTCAACCGCCGCAGTCGCGGGCAGGGTGAAAAAGACGGTCGCGGCCAGGCTCCAGAAAAGGCCGATCGCGCACGCGACTCCGAGGCCGGCCAGGGTTGGATTTTCCGCCAGGCCTAACGAACCGAAGCCGGCAATCGCGGTCAGACCGGCGAGGATGACCGGCTTCACGACTCCGGCGACATCGTGCTCCAGGTCTTTCGCTTTTTGCCAGACGAGCAGGACGTAGATGCCGTAATCAACTCCGATCGCGAGCACGAGCCGAAAGGCGAGGACGTTGAGGAGATTAAGCGGGATGTTCAGCAGCTTCATGGAAGCGATCATGGCTGCGACCGCCAGGGCGAGAGTCGCAATCTGGATGAGCCACAAGCGCCAGTCGCGGTAAAGAAGAGCCAGCAGGGTGGCATCGAAGAGCGCCATGAAGGTGCTGATCACGATCAACTGATGATGCGACCAGGGGATGAGATCGGTCAGCGTGAAACTCCAGCCCGACAACGTGATCGGCACCCCCGGAACCGGCAATTCCCGCTCGAGCATCTGCTTCTGTTCCTGCGTCGTAATGGGTTCGTTTGTGGTCACGAAGCCCGTCGTGAGGAGAGGATTCTGCGCGAAATAGCGATCGACGAGAAACCACCAGCTCGAACTCTTCGGCAGCAACGCGCGCCAATCAGGAATCGGTGCCTCGGGAGTTGCGACCCGCTCCAGGTCGGCCAGGAGAGTGATCGCGGAAGCGAATGTTTCCGCGCTGAAACCCTCTGTCACGATCGCGGCCTCGAGAGCCCGCCGCGTCGCGGCAAAATCGACCGAGCTCAGTTTTGCGCGATTGGTCGTTAGGCGTTCCGGAGACAAGGCGAGCGCCGCCGGGGTGGAGAAGCTTTTGATCCGGCCTGCTGCCTGAAGTCCTTCCCAATGTGCGGCCACCATTTGCCAACTGTCGTGCAGTTGCTGTGCGTTCGCCGCCTGCACCATGCCGATCGCGGGTTCCCAGCGCGCCGGCATTTTATCCATGATTTTGTGCAGCGCATAACTCGCGGCGCTCGATTTCGGCTCCATTGATCGCGTGCTCGCGTCGAAGACAAGTGGAGGCCGGGGCGAGATAGCGATCCCTGCCAGCAGGAGCAGGATGGGGACTGCAACCCAGAGCATGATCGCCGGCCGCCGGACGGTCCAGCGCACGTAATTTTTCACGAGGGTGA
>JACCXA010000020.1 GCA_013697365.1 Chthoniobacterales bacterium | reverse complement strand
GACTACGCACTCGGCCCCTGCCGGACGGGAGACATTCGCATGTTAATTTTTGGCAGAACTCGCCGCTCTGGAAAGACTGGCGAAGCCGTGAAGGGTTAGGAGGCTGGGCCGTATCAAGCCCAAGCGCCGCTTTGTCCACCGCGTTATCCACTCGCGGCACACTTTGGGCGCACGTGAGACAGCGTGAGACGCGTGGCAACTACGGGCCGTTACGTCGACTGAATACGTGCGAGCACGTGGGAAAAGGTGAGCGAATACGGCATCGACTCAATGCCATTGAGGCGCTCTACCAACTGAGCTAAGACCCCGAGAGATCAGATTGTAGATTTCAGATCGTTGAATGCAACTGCGGGGCGCCGAGCGCGCTGCCAAACGCGGTTCTGGAAGGGCGACGTCGGCGACCCCGGTTGGTCGAACTTCGGAAAACATCACGTCGCGCCACTAACTCCAACCAACGAACAGTGGATACGGAGCGCGGAAGCAACAAGCTCTTCGCGGCTGAGCAAAAGGGTCCGGCCAGCTTCGACGGCGATAACCCGCACGTTTGCCTGCGCGGCGACGTGCAGCGTCTCCGGACCGATCACTGGAACGTCAAAACGCATATCCTGGTCGGGCTTCGCCATTTTAACCATAACCGCGCCTTTCCCAGCCAGGCCCCCGCCCCGCTTGATTGCTTCGTTTGTGCCCTCGAACGCTTCCACCGCGAGCACGGTGCCATCCTTTACAATGACCGTCTGGCCGATGTCCAGACGGCTGACTTCCTTCGCGACTTCGAAGCCAAAAGCAACATCAGCCCATTCCCGGCGGCTCAAACTTCGCCCGGCAATCAAGCCGACGCCTGCCAGCTGGTCCGCTAGAAATGTGAAGGCCGGCAATAGTTCAACGCCAACCGCGGCAAGCTCATTCGCAATCGCTCCGAAGATCGTCTCTGCGTTGCGCCGCTTAAGACGAGCGAGCAACAGAAGTGCTTTCCAGTCCGGGCGCAGCGCAAAAAGGTTCGCGGGAGCAATCTGGCCAGCCATCATCGCCTGTCGGACCCGAGCATTCTTGAAGAAGTTCAGGAGCCGTGCGAGCTGACCGACGCGCATCCATTCTGTTTCCTCGACCAAATCGTCGAGCGAAGGGTCGGTTTCGTCAACGAAAGCAGCCGCGACAATCCTCTGGACCCCCGCACGACGGGCCGCCCTCGCCAAAAGCTGCGGGTAAACGCCGCTACCCGCGATAATCCCGAGCGCGTCCGGCGTTTCCACGTAGAAGGAGGTCGCGCGAGCGCGCGGCGACGATTAATGCCGACGCCGCTTGACGTGCAGTTGTGCGAGAGCCTTTTGCAGCGTCGCTTGAATCGCAGCAACTTCCTCCGCACCGTGGTCCTCTTTCATGGCAGCGCGGGCGCGCGCCACCGCAGCTTCGGCTGCGCTTTCGTCGATCGTCGAAGCCTCGAGCGCCAGATCAGTCAGCACAGAAACGCCATCCCCTCGGACTTCGACAAATCCTTCGCCGACTGCAAGGAACGTCTCGCGACCACCTTTGAGCACACGCAGCTCGCCGGGTTGAAGAGTCGTGAGCAGCGGCACGTGATTTGGATAGACGCCTAGTTCGCCTTCCGCACCGGTTAACGTGACCATCTCCACGTCCTCGGAGTAGGCGGTCGCGTCAGGTGTGACGATTTCGAGTCGGAGGGTTGCGGCCATTACGCTTCTTCTTTGATCATATCGATTCCGCCCTTCATATAGAAGTTCGTTTCGGGAACGTCGTCATGCTTACCGTCGAGAATTTCTTTGAAACCCCGGATGGTTTCCGGAATTGAAACATACTCGCCCTTCGTTCCGGTGAAAACTTCTGCCACCGAGAATGGCTGGCTAAGGAAGCGCTGGATTTTTCGCGCCCGCAGCACGGAGAGCTTGTCCTCTGGACTGAGCTCATCCATTCCGAGGATCGCGATGATATCCTGGAGGTCGCGGTAACGCTGCAGCACCTTCTGCACACCGCGAGCAACCGCATAATGCTCTTCGCCGACAATTTCAGGAGCCAGCGATTTGGAAGTCGAGGCCAGCGGATCCACCGCCGGGTAGATGCCTAGCTCAGCGATCGAGCGCTCCAGCACAATGGTCGAATCTAAATGCGCAAAGGTGTTCGCCGGAGCAGGGTCGGTAAGATCGTCAGCCGGCACATAGACAGCTTGAACAGAGGTAATCGAACCCTTTTTGGTCGACGTAATGCGTTCCTGGAGGTCACCCATTTCGGCGGCCAGCGTAGGCTGATAACCGACAGCTGAAGGAGTGCGTCCCAGAAGAGCCGATACTTCCGAGCCGGCCTGGGAAAATCGGAAGATGTTGTCAATGAACAACAAAACGTCCTGGTTACGTTCATCCCGAAAATATTCCGTCATGGCCAATGCCGAAAGCGCGACGCGCAGGCGAGCCCCGGGAGGTTCGTTCATCTGCCCGTAAACCAGCGCCACCTTCGACTTGCTCAGATCCTTCTGATCGATGACCCCAGCTTCGCTCATTTCCGTGTAAAGGTCGTTGCCCTCACGCGTCCGCTCGCCCACACCAGCAAAGACGGAAAAGCCGCCGTGGCCTTTCGCGATGTTATTGATCAGCTCCAGGATCACGACTGTTTTACCCACCCCCGCGCCGCCGAACGCCCCGACCTTGCCGCCTTTGGTGAAAGGGCAAATCAGATCGATGACTTTGATGCCCGTCTCGAGGATCGTGGCGCCGGTATCTTGATCGGTCAGCTCCGGCGCCTTTCGATGAATCGGATAACGTTTTGTGAAGGTGACTGGTCCGCGGCCATCAACAGGATCGCCTGTGACGTTGAAGACACGTCCAAGAGTGCCCTCGCCCACCGGGACGGTAATCGGCCCGCCGGTGTCGTTCACCGGCATCCCGCGTTTCAGTCCCTCGGTGGAGGACATTGCGATAGAGCGAACCCAGTTCTCACCCAGATGCTGTTGCACTTCGAGCGTGAGCTTGGTCGGATTTCCATTCACCTCGTACTCGAGCTCGAGCGCGTTATAGATGCGGGGAAGTTCTTTCGTCTCCCGAAACTCGACGTCGACAACTGGGCCGATGACTTGAACGATCTTTCCTGTATTCATAAATGTGTTTAGCCGCCCACTGCCATCTGGGCGGTGGAGATTTCAAGGAGTTCCGTGGTGATGCTGGCCTGACGCATCTTGTTGTACTCCAGCGTCAGATCCTTGATGAATTGCTTTGCGTTATCGGTGGCGTTCTTCATCGCGACCATGCGCGCGCTGTGTTCCGAAGCGCGCGCATCGAGGATCATTTGGAAAACCTGATACTGAAGATAATAGGGCAGCATCACGTCGAGGACGCGTTCCGCGCTGGGCTCGAAAATGTATCCGCCCATTGGGTCCGCCCCATCCCTCGCGTCTCGATTATCGCTTTCGGCCTGCGCTACCTCGAAAGTCGAGATCGGAAGGAGCGTCCGGACCGTCGGTTTCTGATTCACCGTGTTCACGAAATGGGTGAAAAGCACCGACACTTTGTCGACCTCGCCGCTCAGAAATTTCTCGGTCGCGAACTGCGCCACAACCTTGGTTTCGGGGAAAGCGGGCGCATCCTTCAATTCAAAATCGGCCAGAATCTCACGGCGCGTCCGGGAAAGAAACTGCCGCGCCTTGCGGCCAAGAACGACGTAAACCGTCTTTGAAGTATCGAAGTTCGCCGCTTCGCGCAGGAGATTTGTGTTGAGGGCGCCCGCCAGCCCCTTGTCGGTGCTGACTACAATCACGAGCTCCTTTTTCACCTCACGGACCTGAAGCAACGGATGCAATTTCGGATCGGTGCGCTCCTGCAAGGAGACGAGCACCCGATTCATCAAACTGGCATACGGCCGGCCAGCCAGCGCATGCTGCTGGGCCTTGCGCATCTTTGACGCAGCGACCATCTGCATCGCCTTCGTGATCTGCGCCGTGTTCCGGATCGATTTGATCCGGCGCCGGATGTCTTGCGTGTTTGCCATTTCCTAAGCTCTCTTTTTTGGGCGGTAGTTCGCTGACCTCTCGCGGCGCTCACCTCGCACGAGATGAATCTCGTTCTTCAGGTCGGGAAGCGCGGACGGGGGCATGGCTGGATCCGTTTCCAACAATGACATCATTGGAAAGTGGATTTGAACTCATCCAGCGCCGCCGCCAATTCGGTCTCCAGCTCTTTATCGATCGCCTTCTTCGTGACGATGGAATTAAGAATTCCTTCCTTCCGCGTCCGAAGGTGATCCTGCAGCTTCACTTGAAAGGCTTTGATCTTCTCGACCGGAACGGAATCGAGATAGCCGTTCTGCATCGCCCAGAGAACTGCGGCCTGCTCTTCGACCGGGATCGGGTTGTACTGGGTCTGCTTGAATAACTCAACGATGCGCTGGCCGCGGTCGAGTCGCGCTTTTGTCCCGGCGTCCAAATCAGAACCAAACTGGGCAAAGGCGGCCAGCTCGCGGAACTGCGCCAGATCAAGCTTAATTTTACCGGCTACCTGCTTGATCGCCTTAATTTGCGCTGCAGAACCAACTCGGCTGACCGACAGACCGACCGAGATGGCCGGGCGAACGCCTTGGTAGAAAAGATCCGTCTCGAGATAGATCTGGCCGTCCGTAATCGAGATGACGTTCGTTGGAATGTAAGCCGAAACGTCACCCGCTTGCGTCTCGATGATCGGCAGAGCAGTGACAGAACCGCCACCAGCTTCCTCGGTGACGCGCGCGCTGCGTTCCAGCAATCGCGAGTGCAAATAGAAGACGTCGCCCGGATAAGCTTCGCGACCGGAAGGGCGTTTCAAGACAAGCGAAACCTGGCGATAGGCGACCGCGTGCTTCGAGAGATCATCATAGACAATGAGTGCGTCCATCCCATTATCCATGAACCACTCGCCCATCGCCGCGCCGGCGAAGGGGGCGAGATACTGGTTAGCAGCGGTGTCGGATGCCGGCGCCGAGACGATCGTCGTGTAAGGCATCGCCCCGTTTGCATCGAGCACCGCGAGGGCGCGCGCGACGTTGGAGTTCTTCTGTCCGATCGCAACGTAGATGCAGTAGAGCGGCCGGAAATCTTTCAAGCGCCCTTCCTCGCCGGCTTTGTTCAATCGCGCCTGACTGATGATGGCGTCGATCGCGATGGTCGACTTGCCCGTCGCCCGATCGCCTATGATCAACTCGCGCTGGCCACGGCCGATTGGAACCATGGCATCGATCGCCATGATGCCTGTTTGCACCGGTTGATTCACGCTGCGGCGTTTGATGACGCCCGGTGCGATTTTTTCCAGTGGATAAGAGGCCTCAGCCTTGATCGGACCCTTTCCGTCCAGCGGCTCACCGATGGTATTAACGACACGCCCCAGAAGCGCTTTGCCGACGGGGACCGACAAGAGTTTACCGGTCGTGCGCGCTTCATCGCCTTCCATCACTCGGGTCGTGTCGCCAAGGATGATCGCGCCGACTTCCGTCTCTTCCAGATTAAGCGCAAGGCCAACCACGCCGCTCGAAAACTCGATCATCTCGTTAAGCATCACGTCGCTCAAGCCTTCGATGCGAGCGACGCCGTCACCGGTGTCACGCACGACGCCTACGTTGCTCTTGCTCGTCGAGGTTTTCAGGCCTGCGATCTGCGTTTCGATATCTTCAAGGATGGTGCTCATAGCTGTAGGCAAGCATTACGCTTGGGGGTGCATGTTGAACGCACGCCCCAGACGCGCGCCCGTAATTGTTAAAGTTGTTCCTGGAGGCGCTGCAGACGATTGCGCACGCTGCTATCCCACACGTCGCTGCCGACGCGAATTCGCATCCCGCCCAGCAGCGCCGGGTTGACGACGAACTCAGTCGCCAGGTCAGGACCATATTTTCGCTTCAGGTTGTCGACGATTTTCGCCGATGCCTCCGCATTCAATTCCGTCGCGCTCTCGATTGTCGCGCTTCGCTTCTCCACTTCAAGGCGCAGAAGACGCTTGTAGGCGTCGAGAACTCCGATGTAATTGCGCGGCTTCTTTTCGATCAGCGATTTCACCAGGGAAGTGACGCGTCCGCCATCTAGCTGCCCGTCCGTGAAGCTGGCACGCAGCAGTTGCCGGGAAAGCTGACGGACTTCCTTGTTGACCTTCATCCCTCTTCGAAACGCTAGGTTGCCACCTGCCGCGCTGCTTCGTCCTGCAACCGGCGTTGATCGTCCGGCGTGAGGACCTTGCCGGTTACTTTCGCCGTCGTGTCGACAACAAGACGGCCAAGCTCGCGCTTAAGCTCCGTCATCGTGCGCTCATGCTCGATGACACTCGCTTCGCGCGCTTTCGCCACGATTTGCTCGGCGGCAACAATCGCCTCCTGCTGTTTGCGCTCCGCGAGATGGCCGGCGCTTTCGCGCGCTTCATCGATCATTTTTTGCGCCGCGGCATTCCCCTTCGCGAGAATCTCTGCATAGCGCTGTTCCGCTTCGGCCAATTGCTGCTTGATCTTCTCCGCGTTCAATAACCCTTCCGCGATCTTCTGCCGGCGGTCCTCCAAAACATGGAGGATCGGCTTGTACGCAAACTTCCGAAGGAGAAGCGCGACGAGGACGAAGCTGATCACCTGCGAAAGGAACATCCAGAGATTGAACCCGAAGGTCTCGCCCGTATCACGAGCGATGTCGGTAATGGCAGCAAGCATTGGGACGTTCATGGTTCGAAAAGATCAACCGTAGCGCGAAACCCGCGCATTTATTTCGGGACGAGGAAAAGGGCGTAGAACACGATGGCTTCGGCGAGAGCGATCGCGAGAATCGCCTGCACCAAAATCGGGGTAGCCGCGCCGGGATTGCGTCCGACCGCTGAGGCCGCACCCATGCCGATCAAACCCACGCCAATGGCTGCACCGAGTGCCGCCAGTCCGACGTGAATGCTTCCGCTGATTTCCGCTAACATTGGTAGTATCATTTTTTTGTTTGGGTTGTTCTCAGCCATTCCGCGGGAACCACGGTCATATGGCCGAAATTGTTAGTGATGCGCGGCTTCGTGTTCTCCCCCGTGGGAGGCGATGAGAAGAGTGAAGACCGCGGTCAAAAGCATGAAGACCAGCGCTTGCACGAAACCGACAAGCACTTCGAGAAAGTAAAAAGGAATGGCGATCAGCCAGGCGAGCCATTGCCCTCCGGCGACCGCCATCGATTCGAGCATGATTTCTCCTGCGTAAACGTTTCCAAATAGGCGGAAGCTCAACGAAATGGGCCGGAACAGAATCGAAACAATCTCCAGCCAGCCCACGACGAAGAAGATGAAGATCATCAGGAGTTTCAGAATGCCTTTCGTATCACCCTTCGGGGCGAAAAGGTGCGTGATGACTCCGCCAACTCCGTTCGCCTGGACGGCCCAGATCATCCAGCAAACAAAAAAAGTGCACGCCATTGCAAAGGTCAGATTCAGATCGGCGTTTGCGCCGCGCAGCAGCGGGGTCGTCACGCTAAATCCGCCACTCGCCGTGCGGTGACCCCAGCCGATTGTGCCCACCCCGGGGATCAAGCCAAACCAGTTCAGAAAGAGGATGAAGATGAAGATCGTCGCGAAAAACCAGAAGGTCTTTTTCACCAGATCCTTGCCGATCATGCTCTCGAGAAAGGTGTAAAGGCTCTCCACCATCCACTCCCAAAAATTCTGCAAGCCGCTTGGAACAGCCTTGACGTTGCGTGTCGCTAGTTGCGCCAGCAGGATGATTCCGGCCGCGACAAACCAGGTCACCACCATGGAGTTCGTAACTGTAAACTTGCCAATATTGAACAGCTCAGCCGGCTTCAGCGGCAGCGTGTGATGTTCCTCGCCGCCGTGCCCCTGCTCCAGCGCTGCGTCATGCCCGGCACCGTGCGCCGTTTCCTGCGCGAAGCCCGGTTGCACCAAGCCACCAAAGACGGCGAACGTGAGCGTCAGGACTAAGAGAAAACGAAGCAGCATGCAGTAGTAAGGGTGGCAAGGCAGCGGTCCGATGTTTTTTTGTCGAGGCGCTGGCCGCGAAGACCGCGCGCTCCACACAAGGGACGCTTGCGCGCTTACCAAAGCGCGTTTTGCTGGGATGACAAGACACTTTCGGGAAATTCTCGTCCCGTTAGACTTGGACCCAGTAGCTTACTTCGCGGGCGCGTGTTCCTGGAACCTTTCCGGGCTGCGCTCAGCTGTTCGAGCCGGGAAACGCTCCTTCGCTTCCGCCAGTGAAACCGCTTCTTCGTAGTGCGCCTCCAGCTGCCTCGTCTGAAGAGTCTGCTCGAAATTTGCGGCAACCGCCCTGCTCCCAATCAACCCCATCTCCCCGAAGGCATCTCGGGAGCGCGCGATCTCTTTCATCGCGATCGCGAGCGCTTCGAAGTCCCGCTCCTCGACGAGCAACCCGCTCCGCCCGTGCTCGACGGCCTCCGGAATTCCACCATGCCGCGTCGCAGCCACCGCCAACCCGGTCGACATCGCTTCCAGGACTGAATTGGGAATACCCTCCTGGTTCTGGTCGGGCGGTGTCTCGCTTGGGTGCACGAAAAGATGGGACTGCCGGTAAAGCTCGATCAATTCCGCCTGCGAAACGAAACCGTGGAAATGTACTTTTCCAGCGATCCCCAGCTCTTCCGAGAGTTCTTCCAGATGCGCCTGCAAAGGACCTTTGCCGGCGATGACTAGCTCCGCCTTGGGAAATTCCTTCTGAAAGATCGCAAACGCGCACAAGGTCGTAGCCACGCCTTTTTTGGGGATCAGCCGGCAGGCCTGCATCAACCGCCAGCGGCCATCGACCGGTGCCTCACGGCGCACGTACGGAAACTCCTGGAGCGGCAGACCCGTGCGGCTGATCCGCAGCTTTTCCGCAGGGCAACCCAGCGAGACCAGCCGCTCGGCGAGAGAATGTGAACGAGCGAAGACCAGCGGGACCGCCTCGAAGAGGCTTTTCAGTTTCGGGCCGTAATCGCGAATGTCCTTTTTCAGCGCCACGTCCGCTCCGTGAAAAGAAACGACACATGGCTTATTCCAGCGTTCGATGAAAGGCAGCAGATGCACTCCCGTATGACCGAAATAGACGTGCATCAGGTCGGCGCCACGCCGCTGGAGTAATGAGGAGAGCATCTGATATTCGCCGCGGTAGACGATCGGCGGGCGCCGCTCGATGAACTTCATCCAGCCGTGCCGGATCGGGTTCATGTGCGGCTCCGGAATAATCTCCACATCGCCAAACGGGAACCGCTCGCTGTTCTGCAGCGCCTTTGTCATGACAAAAGTGCGATAGCTCTGCAGGGAGGAAACCTGACGGTAGATGTGCAGCATCTCCGGTTTCAGGAACGTGGTGCAATAACTCGCTACGACGCGTTCGCCCATAAAGCTCGGACTGTTCTCGACCTCGCTCCGCTTGTCTAACCGTTATTCGCCAGCGCGAACGCTTCGGACTCAACGCCCTCCGCCGGCCCGCCGGGCTCGTTTCGGTCGCCTAACAAACGGACAAGGTGCGCCTTCAATTCCGGAATTCCTTCCCCCTTCTCCGCGGAAATCGGAATGATCAGGACCGAGGGGAACCGGTCGCGCAGCGCGTGGAGATGTTCTTGGCTTTCGGAGAGATCCACTTTATTCGCCAGGATACACCACGGCCGTTTCGAAAGCCGCGGGTCATAGAGATCGACCTCCCGGCGCAGACTTTGCAGATCCTCGATCGGATGCCGGCCCTCGCTCCCCGCTGCATCCAAAACAAAGAGCAAGTAACGGCACCGGGTGATGTGCCGAAGAAAATCATGGCCGAGACCCACATTGCGATGCGCCCCCTCGATCAGCCCGGGAATATCTGCAATCGTCGCGCGGCGGTAATCTTCCAGTTCGACGTCCCCGACACTCGGCCGTAATGTCGTGATTGGGTATGGCGC
>JACCXA010000014.1 GCA_013697365.1 Chthoniobacterales bacterium | reverse complement strand
ATAACCTGCTGCTCGTCCACGCCGACAATGCGTGAGCGTTGCCGGTAGCGCCCCAAACCACTGCACCAGCGCGACCAGATACAAAGGCGCATGTAATTGATCGGCAATTGCGGCGTCAGTATGACGTTGAGCACGCCGACCAGCGTCTGCATCCCGTTGATCTCACAGCGGACGTCCTCGCAAAGGACGCAGCTCTGCAAATCAGGCAGGATTTCTTCGGTCTCGGAGAGATCGCCCTCGTTCATAAGAGCCCCCTATTGACGAGCACGAGCAGGATGATCCCGGCGATGATCCGATAAATCGCGAACGGCGTGAACCCCCGCGCACGGACCCAGCGCATGAACCAGGCGACCACGACAAGGGCGACCACAAACGAAACAACGAAGCCGATCGCGAGCACGATCCAAGCATGCGCGTTCATGACGACGGGGGCCAGCGTCGCGTCAGCCGCATCCTGCTCGTGCGGCCGCAAAGTCTTGAGCAAATCATAGCCGGTCGCGACGACCATGATCGGCATCGAGAGAAAAAAGGAAAACTCCAGCGCGGCTGAGCGGGAGAGCCCGGCCACCTGCCCGGCTGCGATCGTGCACATGGAACGCGACGTCCCCGGGAACAGGGCCGAGAGAATTTGCACGGCGCCGATCCAGACCGCCTGCGGCAAAGTCATTTCCTCCAGCCGGGTGATCCGGGCCTTCTGAAACAGGTAGTCGACCACCCACATCACGATCCCGCCAAGCAGCAGCGCCCAACCCATCACGGCGAGGCTCTCGAGGTTCTGGCCGATCTGCCTCTTGAGCAGAAACGAAGGGAGAGCCGTCACGACGAACGCGAGCAGCGTCAGACTCAGCGGGTGCGTCAGGACCGTGCGATC
The DNA here is from genome assembly GCA_013697365.1 of Chthoniobacterales bacterium. GTDB lineage: Bacteria > Verrucomicrobiota > Verrucomicrobiia > Chthoniobacterales > UBA10450 > JACCTI01. The sequence goes on along the minus strand of JACCXA010000014.1, from coordinate 2,278 downwards.
TCCCCGTTCGCCGCTGGGAAAGGTCGAGACAAACTCAACGATCCGGCGCCGGAAATAGACCGGCAGCGAGAGGATCGCGCCGAGCTGGATGACGACGGTGTACATCTTCCAAAAGCTGTCGCGGAGATCGAGGTCGAGGAGCGCCTCCGCGATGCGCAGATGCGCGGTCGAGCTGACCGGAAGAAACTCCGTCACTCCTTCGATGATGCCGAGAAGGACGGAGATGACGTAGTCGTTCATAGCGGTGAGAAGCAACGGAAGCGCAGGCCAGCGGAATGGTAGTGCAAGTTTTCAACTTGCACCCGGAGCGGGGAGCAAGGTGAAAACTTGCGCTCCATGGCCATGAGCCAATGCTCCCGGAATTTCAAACGCGCCAAAGTAGAAGCCGCGCTTTAAAGCGCAAGCGCCAGCGACTGTAGGGGAAGCTGTCTAGCTTCCCGTGTTTGAGCCCCTTGAAAGGGGAAGCTGACAGCTTCCCCCACAACCAATGAGAACCGTCGCCGCTCCGCCAAGGATTTCGCTACCGCGAACCTCCCTGTCTGCTAGTTTCTGCCCGCTTTGAAACGGGATTCGCCAGCTATGTACGACTACCTGATCGTGGGCGCTGGATACGCCGGCAGCGTTCTCGCCGAGCGGCTGGCGCGCGATGCCGGCAAGAAGGTCCTCATTGTAGATCTGCGACCGCACATCGCCGGCAATGCCTACGACCATCCCGACGCATCTGGCATTCTCGTGCACAAATACGGACCGCACATTTTCCACACGAACTCGAAGGAGATCTTCGAGTATCTCTCGCAATTCACCGAGTGGCGAAAGTTCGAGCACAGCGTCCTTGCGCAGGTGGAGGGCAAGCTCCTGCCCATTCCGATCAATCTCGACACGGTCAACCGGCTCTACGGCTTGGATCTCGACTCAGCCGGGCTGGAGAAGTTCTTCGCTTCGGTGGCGGAGAAGGTCGATCCCATCCGCACCTCGGAAGACGTGGTCGTGAGCACCGTCGGTCGCGATCTTTACGAGAAGTTTTTTCGCGGCTACACCCGCAAGCAGTGGGGACTGGATCCCTCCGAACTAAGCTCGCAGGTCACGGCGCGGATTCCTGTGCGGACGAATCGCGACAGCCGCTACTTCGGCGATACCTACCAGTTCATGCCTTTGCACGGTTACACGAGGATGTTCGAGAACATGCTCGATCACGACAACATCACGATCGAGCTCGGTGTCGATTACCGCGAAATCAAAGACTCCGTTTCATATCGCGAGATGATCTACACCGGCCCGATCGATGAGTATTTCGATTTTCGCTATGGCCAGCTGCCCTACCGCTCCCTGGAGTTCCGTCATGAGACGCACGACCGGGAAGTTTTTCAGCAGGCGCCGGTCGTGAACTACCCTAACGATCACGAGTATACCCGGATCACGGAATTCAAATATCTCACAGGCCAGAAGCACGAGAAGACGAGCATCGTTTACGAGTATCCTCGCGCAGAGGGCGACCCGTATTATCCGATCCCGCGGCCGCAGAATGCGGAGCTGAACAACAAATACCAGGCGCTCGTGAACGAAACGCCGGGGCTCTACTTTGTCGGCCGTCTTGCTTCGTACAAGTATTACAACATGGATCAGGTCGTAGGCCAGGCCCTAACTCTCTACGCGAAGATTTCGCAGAAGATCCGCGGCGGACGAACAGTGCCGGCGAGCGCCCTTGCGGCCCCACAGTGACCGGCCCAGGCGCGCAGCCAAACGCCGCTCGCTCCCCAAACGTGGAGGCCGCACCTTTCCTCTCGTTCTGTGTCCCAACGCGGAACCGCGCGGAATGTTTACGGGAGCTGCTTGAAAGTATTGCCGCACAAGCAACTCCGGAGATCGAGGTGGTCATCTCCGACGATGCGTCCCCGGACCAGACCGCGGAAGTGGTGGCAGCGTTTGAAAACCGCCTCGGATCGCTGGACTATCAGCGCCATGACCCGGCCTTGCGCTACGACCGCAACGTCCTGAGCGTCGTGGCGCAGGCACGGGGAAAATTCTGCTGGCTCTTCGGAGACGACGACCGCCTCGAGCCGGGAGGCCTCGACGCTGTCTTGCAAGCGCTTAAGAGAGACACTGGCCTGACTGGCCTCACCACAGGCCGCATCTCATTTGATTGCACCCTGACAGAACGACTTCCTTTCCGGCTTTTCAAACAGCAGACGAACAGGACCTTCAATGACGCCGCCAGCGCCATCCGATCTCTTCTTGATCGACTGGGGTTCCTGTCATGCCAGGTCATCAACCGCGAAAT
>JACCXA010000013.1 GCA_013697365.1 Chthoniobacterales bacterium | reverse complement strand
CTGCGAGGGTATCGTTGGCGGGCAGGGGCGAGCAATCACGGCTGCTGGCTGGGAAGCTATGAACAGGAGAAGCAGAAGCTGTTTGCGTCGTCCATCAGCCTTGGGTCGGTGGTCTATGACATTGGCGCAAACGTCGGCTTTTATACCCTTTTGGCATCAGAGCTGGTCGGCGACTCCGGGCGAGTTATTGCTTTCGAACCGCTTCCCCGCAACCTCAGTCTGCTGCGCGACCACATACACCTTAACAACCTTCGTAACGTTCAAGTGATTGAGGCTGCAGTAGCGGATCGCATCGGGGACGCTATGTTCGATGATCAACGGAATCCATCGATGGGTCAGCTGAGCGAATCCGGGAGAATCGAAGTCCGCACCGTGGCGCTTGATGATCTCGTCGAAAGCGAGACGATACCGCCGCCCGACTTTATTAAAATCGATGTGGAAGGCGCGGAGGGCGGCGTGCTCAAAGGAGCGGAGCGTGTTTTGCTGAGGCAGCAGCCCACGATCTTCCTCGCTACTCACGGAGACAACGCCAAATGGGCGTGCTTGAATCTGCTTAACCGGTACAAGTATAGTGTTCAACCCATCGGTCACGCGAGTGTCGCCAATTCCGACGAATTCCTTGCTGTTGCTCTAACAAGCGCATGAGAGCACGGCGCGATGCTGCGGAGCTACCGCTGCTGATAAAACTGCTTCAACACTGCGAGTTTCAAAAGAAGCTTGGCTTCTGTGAATTCTTATTTGCACGAGCACTTGCGGAACGAGGGATCTCATGGGTGCGCACCGCAGCTGGAATTCGATGGAAGCTCGATCTTCGAAATGCGACGCACAGATGGATCGTATATGGGAAATACGAAGGAGCGCCGTTTCTAGACTGGGCGAAAACCTATCTGCGACACGACGCAGTCATCTTGGATTCAGGCGCGAACATCGGACAGATGTTGCTCTATCTGGCACAGTGGGTGCCGGAGGGCCGAGTCTTAGCGATCGAGCCTGGTGCCCATCAAGCCGATTGGCTCCGGGAGTGCCTGAATGAAAATGCACGGTTGCCAGTCGAGCTGATCCGCGTTGGTCTGGGTGCCGATTCGGCAGACGCGTTTCTACAGGAGTCGGGCGAAGCAGACCGGCACGGTAGCTGGAATAAGGTTTCCACTTCTGAGGGTGAACCGATCCGGATCGTGCGCCTGGACGATCTTCTAAGACAACATGGCATCAAAACGGTTGACCTTTGGAAACTGGACGTCGAAGGCTTCGAAATTCCCGCTTTGCAGGGCGCAGAAGAATACCTTCTAACAAAGCAGATCCGCGCTCTTTATGTGGAACTGCGGGGCGAGAATGGCCGAAATATCCGCGAACACCTCGAGCAGCGGGGTTACGACTGCTTCCTGTTCCGCAGCAACGGTCAGATTTTCAAATCAGGAAAGCTTCCCGAAGACACGAATGGGCTTTTCCTTCCGCGAGCGGCTTTCTGATCTTCCGTTACGCGAAGCACTTATTAGCAACGCTCGCGGCCGAGGGGGCTCAGAGGAGTCGGCAGTGAAAGGTCGGAACTATGCAAAAGGCTCTAATCGTTTCACCTCATTTTCCACCGGTGAACGCTGCCGATCACCAACGGGTGCGCATGTCCCTCCTGTATCTCGCGGAGTTCGGCTGGAACGCGACGGTGCTGGGCGTCAAACCAAATGCAACAGAAGGTATGCCGGTTGACTCGCTGCTCGAGGAGACTATTCCTTCCGAGATCAACGTCTGCAGAACCGGCGCTGTGGCTCACGGTTTCACGAGACGGATTGGATTGGGCAACCTAGCCCTCCGTTCTCTCCCGTACCTTTGGCGCGCGGGCAATCGGCTACTCTCGCAGGAACAGTTCGACCTGGTTTTCTTCTCAACCACTCAGTTTCCCGTGATGATCCTTGGGCCCAAATGGAAGCGCAGATTCGGGGTGCCGTATGTGGTCGACTTCCAAGACCCATGGCTGGACGACTATTACGAACGCACGGGAACCTCCCCTCCAGGCGGAAAGGTTCGGCATCGACTGAGCGGATTCCTGGCGAAACAGCTTGAGCCCCGCGTCATGCGCGATACGTCGCAAGTCCTGGCGGTCTCGCCCGCATATATTGAGACGTTTCAAACCCGCTATCCGCATCTGCGTGAGGATCAATTTACCGCGCTTCCGTTTGGGGCGCCGGAACGGGACTTCGAATTCCTGGCAACGGCGTCAGTTCAACAGCGCGTGTTCGACAAAACTGATGGCAAACGCCACCTGGTTTACGTTGGTCGTGCGGGACCAGATATGCGCTCGGCCCTCGGCCTCCTCTTTAGCGCGCTCGCTCAAAGCATTCGATGCCGTTCGGACGCGTGGCACAACGTCCGACTCCACTTCATCGGGACGAGTTATGCGCCGCTTGGTCGCGCTGAGAAAACCGTCGAGCCAATTGCGCACGAATTTGGAGTTGGTCATTTGGTGGAGGAGCGGACGGATCGGATTGGGTACTTCGAAGCCTTACAGGCACTCGTCGAGGCGGACGGACTTCTAGTGATCGGATCAGATTCGGCGTCTTACACACCATCCAAGATCTATCCTTATGTCCTCGCGCGACGGCCACTTCTCGCGATTCTGCACGAGAAAAGTCCAGCAGCGGAAATACTCCTTCGTTGCCGCGCTGGTCACTTGGTTCCGTTCCCGGAAGATGGAAGCGGCGCGGCTCTGCAAAGAGCGGTAGATGCGTTAAAGGCGACTTGGTGGGACATAGAGTCAGAGACCGCCCCTGACGTTGACTGGCAGGAGTTCAGCCAGTACACCGCCCGCGAGATGACGCGGAAGCAGTGCCAGGTTTTCGATCGTGCAGTCGCGGGCACAAACAGACAGCGCCGTCGCAACACGTAGAATTGAGATGAGTCACGAACGATTGATCATCCCGTCGGTCAACCTGGCGTCAGCTGCGCCAATGTCTGCCCCCAACGCAGGAGCGAGGAGGCTACACAAAGCTTTCTGGGTAACCGTCGCAGCTATAACCGCGGTGATTGGGGGCACCGCGCATGTCCAGAATGTTGAAAGTGGGATCGGCGCCGTCTGTATTGGTGCAGCTGCGCTCCTTCCGACCTGGCTTTGGATTACTGGCCGCGTGAAGGGCCTGCCGTTGTTCCCTGTCTTCTCGACGACGTATGTCTACGCCTTCGCGTTCCCGCTCTTGTACGAACATCCAATCGTGGCAATGTTCCAGCCGGACGTGCAACTCATCGGGGCGTTCACCGTGACAGGTTTCCTCCTCCTGGGAACTGCCGTCTGGTATCAGGTCGGTAGACGAGCGCCCAAGCCGATTCGGCGATGCCTCGTGCTCAATGCGGCGAATGCAGACCTTTTCTTAATGGTTGCCCTCGGCGCGGGTGCTGCGTTCAACATGGCGGGCAGCGGCGGCTGGCTGAATCTCCAGCCTGGATTGAACTCAATCATCCGCGCCAGTGCTCTAGCACTGCAAGCACTGGCCGCCTTCGCACTCAGTTTCCGCCTCGGCACCGGTGAACTTTCTCCGCCGAAAAAGGTCGTTTTCCGCTTTCTGATTAGCCTGCTGATGCTGTCGACCCTCCCCGGCCTCCTTCTGGTCAATGCGATGTCGATCTGCGTGATCGCCGCTTTTGGCTATACGCTGGGAGCGCACCGATTTCCGTGGCGAATAGGTCTGGCCGCGATGTTGCTGTTCGCGTTCCTACACGCCGGAAAGGGGGCAATGCGCGAGATCCACTGGAAAGTGGTGGATGAAGATCCAACGTTTCAGCCTGCGGACTACCCCGCCTTTATTAGTCAATGGGCGCAGATTTCCGCCACGAACTGGTTCGGCGGAGAGACGGAAAGCGAGGAGCACCAGTCACTGATCCAGAGGGCGAGCCTGATGCAGCTCCTTCTCTATGTGCAGACGATGACCGGGGATGCAGTGCCGTATCTGGACGGCCAGACGTATGCCATTCTCCCGACGCTGCTCGTCCCACGCATTTTCACTCCGGAGAAGATCGCGAGTCACGAAGGGACTTACCTGCTGAACATCCACTACGGATTCCAAACGCGCGAGGATACGGCGCGGACGACGATCGGGTTCGGGCTGCTGAACGAGGCTTATGCAAATTTCGGTCTCGTTGGAGTCGGAGGGCTTGCCGTCGTACTGGGTGCGTATTACGCGCTTGTCGCACGATGGGCCCGGGGATCTCCAGTGCTTTCTTTTCGGTCGCTCTTCGCCGCGATTGTGGCGAGCTATTCTTTCCAGGCGGAGTATGCCTCCGGTGTCTACGTCGCGGCATTGTTCCAGTCGACGATCGCTTTATGCGCCGTCGCGGTTTTGTTCATGCGCCGCGGTGATTGCAGCGGAGATGGGAGGTCGGTGCTGGAGTAGGCAGGGTGGAAGACGGAAGTGGGAATGCGAAGTGGGAAGTACGAAGTGCGGATCTCGGAATGCAAAACTCCGGCTTAGGATGACGGCGGTTGGCAGTTGATTGCACTGAGACGTTTTGATATTAAGATGCTTTTATGCGAACGACGCTAGATTTGCCGGACGCACTGTTTCGCGAGGTGAAAGCGAAAGCGGCCCTGGAGGGAGCAAAGCTCAAAGACCTCTTAACCCGATATGTGGAGAGTGGACTGCGCGCACCCGTCCCCGAACCTCCATCTGGCCGCAGCAAGCTCCCGGTGATCAAGCGCAGAGGGAAAGAACGCATACCCTCTTTGACCGGGGAGCGACAGGCAGAACTCGAAGAAAAGGAGGACCTTGCCAAGCTCAACCGATCTTTTGGACGCTAATGTATGGCTGGCGCTGGCGGTGGAGGCACATAGCCATCATGGGCGCGCAAAGAAGTACTGGCAAACGGAGGCGGCGCCGCGAACTGCCTTTTGCAGGGTGACGCATTTGGCTGTCCTTCGGCATCTGACGAATAGAGCGGTGATGGGCGGACAGAGGCTGACATCAGCTGGAGCGTGGAAGAAGGGAGCGGAGTTCCTGGCTCTCCCTGAAGTGCAAATCCTGCCTGAGCCCACGGGATTAGATGCGCAACTCGAAACGTTTTGTAAAGCAGGGCCGACTTCACCAAATTGGTGGACCGATGCATACCTGGCGGCGTTCGCGAAATGTGCCGGACTGCGGCTGACGACTTTCGATCAGGGCTTCTCCAGGTTCTCAGGACTCGATGTCCTGATCCTCAGGACCTGACGTCAGTTTCCAAACTCGAATTTTGCGGAATGGTGAAGCGGGACAGCAGAGGCGACACTGGAAAGCAGAGAGTCTTTGAGAGGAGGCGATCGAAAGATGACCGAGGCCAACCGCCGACTGGCGATCGTGACGACGCACCCGATCCAGTACTACGCTCCGTGGTTTCGATGGATGGCTGCGAACAGCGGCATCGACCTGAAGGTATTCTATCTCTGGGATCGCAGCGCGAGCGCGCATCGCGATCCAGGGTTCGGGCATGCGGTGGAATGGGATTTGCCGCTGCTGGAGGGATATGAGTCAGAGTTTGTGCCGAATGAGGCAAAGCGACCAGGAACGGATCGCTTCCGCGGAATTAGGAATTCTAAATTAGAAAGTAGAATCAAAGCGTTCGCGCCGGATGCGGCGCTGCTCATAGGGTACCGATACGATAGCTTGCTGCGGCTGATCTTAACGTCGGAACGAAAGCGGGGATTTCCGCTGCTGCTGCGCGGGGATAGTCATCGGCTGAGCGCTCAAAATGCGAAAGGCGAAATGCGAAAGGCGGAATTGAAGGAGTTCGTCAGGCGCAAGGCGATCAGCGCGATCTTTCGACGAATCTCGGGGTTCCTTTATGTGGGAAAGGCGAACCGCGATTATTTCCGCCTCCACGGTGTCCCGGAGGAAAAGCTATTCTTCGCGCCGCACGCGGTGGATAACGACCGCTTCATGGGCAACCGCGATCGGGTGCAGCAGGAGGCGGTCGCATGGAGGCGGGAGCTAGGGATTTCGGCAGATCATTTGCTGGTTCTCTTTGCCGGCAAGTTTGAGGATAAGAAGCGGCCGCTGGATTTGCTGGAGGCCTTTCGCTTCATTGGCCGCTCGGATGTGTCGCTGCTGTTCGTCGGATCAGGGAAGCAGGAGAGCGAGTTGAGGAATCGGGCGGCATCAGTCGCGAATGTCTTCTTTGCTCCGTTCCAAAACCAGTCGGTGATGCCCCGCACTTATGCAGCGAGTGACTTGTTTGTCTTGCCGAGCTACGGGCCAGAAGAGACCTGGGGATTGGCCATTAACGAGGCGCTTTGTCTTGCGCGTCCGGTCATCATTAGCAGTCATGTCGGCTGCGGGCCTGACTTGGTCAGGCAGGGAGAGAATGGACTGATATTTCCAGCCGGCGATGTGGAAGCGCTCACTACGGCCTTGCACGAAGCTCTCTCCGATCCCATGCGCTTGAAGCAATGGGGAGAAGCGGGACGGAAGATCGTTTCAAATTACAACTATGCCGCAGCAACGGGCGGTTTGCTGACAGCTCTTGAAGCCGTGGCTTTGAATTGTGCGGAGCGCGCGCCGCGATGATGAACGGCGCGGTTGGCGGACGGCCGATTCGAGCGCTGCATGTCATTCCCTCAATTGCGGCTCAGCATGGCGGGCCAAGCTTCGCTATCAGGGGGATTGCGCGCGCGCTCGCGACGGCGGGAGTGGAGGTGACGATCGTAACCACGGACGACGATGGTCTCGGAAAGCACCTTGGCGTTTCACCCGGAACCCAGGTGGAAGAAGCAGGCGCGAAGGTGCTATATTTTCGCCGCAATCTCCTGCCGTACAAGGTTTCCATTTCAATGGGCCAGTGGCTGTTCCGGAATGCGAAATCCTTCGATGTGCTCCATCTCCATGCGCTTTTCTCGTTCAGCAGCACGATCGCAGCGCATGCGGCGCGCCGAGCGCGGGTTCCATACATCGTGCGGCCGCTGGGCGTGCTGAATCGTTGGGGATTGGAAAACCGGCGGCGGCTTCCGAAGCAGCTTTCGCTGCGCGCGATTGAACTGCCGATCATCCGGCACGCCGTGGCGATGCACTACACGTCCGAGGCGGAGCGCGCGGAAGCCTGCGAGATCAGTCCCATTGTCGGCCGAGCCAGGTCCGCCGTGATTCCATTGCCGATCGAGACGCCGGCAAAAGGGGATGCGAACTTCTTTCGACTGACGTACCCGGAAGCCACCGGTCGAAGAGTCGTTCTGTTCCTCTCCCGAGTGGACAAAAAGAAAGGGATCGAACCGTTGCTGCAGGCCTTTGCGGAGGTGCAACGAGCGATTCCGGCGACGGTACTTGCGATCGCTGGAACCGGAGATGCGGCCTATGTTGACTCGCTGCGGCAGATGGCAGGAAGGCTTGGACTCACGGAATCAATCTTGTGGACGGGACACATTTCGGGAGAACTGAAGGCGGCCGCTTTCGCGGTGGCGGAGATATTCGTGCTCCCGTCGTCGTCCGAGAACTTCGGCGTTGCGGCGGCGGAGGCTCTGTCCCGCGGCGTTCCGGCAATTCTTTCAGACGCCGTCGCGCTTAGCGCGGAGGCGCGAGCTTATGAAGCGGCAGTGGTCGTAGATCAGACCCCGGCTTCGATCTCTGCTGGGATATTGGAAGTCCTCAACCATCCGGCGCGGGCGGCGCAGATGGCCGCTAACGGAGAGCGGCTAGCCGCAGAACTTTATTCGCCCACCGCGGTCGGTCGATCGCTTCGCGAATTGTACGAATCGATTTTGGCGGGACAAAGCAGCGCTGATGCTTTCACATCGACGCCTGCATGATCTCC
>JACCXA010000011.1 GCA_013697365.1 Chthoniobacterales bacterium | reverse complement strand
CCGAGACGATGGCGCAGCTCGCAGGAAGCGATGCCCTCATTATCGACCTGCGCGATTGTCCCGGCGGGACGACCGAGATGATCAACTTCCTCGCCAGTTACTTTTTCGAAGGCGAACCGCGCGTGCTGATGAATCGCCACATTCGCCCGACTGGCGAGCGAGTGCAGAGCAAAACGCTCGCGAAGGTTCCGGGCAAACGCATACCGGAGACCGCTCTCTATATTCTTGTTGGACCCAAGACTGTGTCCGCGGGGGAATCTTTTGCTTACACCATGCAGCAGTGGGGGCGCGCCAAGATTGTCGGCGAAACGACCGCGGGCGCGGGATACAACAACGTCCTCATCCCGCTTGGACAGGGCATGGTCTTTTCCATTTCGTATGGCCGGCCGGAGCATCCGCGCTCCGGCAAAGGCTGGCAGGTAGTGGGCGTGCAGCCCGACATCGCCGTGGCGACGGATGACGCTTTGGAGGCTGCGCACAAAGCAGCATTGCAGAAGATCGGAATCAAACCCTCCACCGTCGAATTTGAACAAGAGGTGCGCACACTCGAACGCGCATGGCTCGACGCCTACGAGCAAAACGACGCTGTAGCGATGGAGCGCATTCTGGCGGATGAGTTCGCGATTACATTCGGGAACGGCCGAAGACAGACCAAGGCTGAAGTTCTGGAGAGCGTGAAGGCGCGGGAGAATAGCGCCGCGCCACCGTCGAAATTCTCAACTGAAGAAGTGGAGGCGCGGATCGAGGGCGAGACGGTCGTTCTCACCGGCCGGCTCTCGCAAAGGAGCGAACGTCGTGGCGAACCAATAACGATGCAGTTCAGCTACACGGACACCTACGCACGCCGCGACGGCCGCTGGCAGGTTGTCAGTTCGCGGTTGTCGCGGCTCTAACGAGAGCCGCTCTGGGGAGCGCACGCTTTCAGCGTGCTGGTTTCGGCATTCTGCCGAGACGAACTTTCGTCGCCATCGTTTGCACGGGCGACATCCACCTGTTTTGCGACGCGGACGAAAGTTCGCTCGGCGGGACGCCTTCGCCGGCACGCGTCAGGAGGCGTGCGCTCCCCAGACTGCGTTGTCCGGGATTTGGTTTGGCGCGGCGCGTCCGAGCGACCTAAACTCCACCCTCCCTATGAAAACCGTTTACGCCGCCGCGCTGTTCGCTCTCCTCCCGCTTTGCCAGACCCGCGCCACGCCGGCCGATGACGAGTTCCAGAAACTCGCCGCGGACTACATCGAGAACCGTCTCCGGATTCATCCCGAGGAAGCAACCGGTCTCGGCGATCATCGTTACGACGACAACCTTACCGATTATTCGGCCGAAGCGCGCGCAAAGGAATTAGCCGACCAGAAAGCGTTTTTCGCCAAGCTGAATGACTTCCCTGGAACAGCGGATCTGACGGGACCGAACACCGTCGATTTTCGCATTCTGAAAGAGAACGTCGAAGGCGAGATCTTCGGCTTCGAAGAACTGAAGGAAGCCGAGTGGAATCCGCTCGTCTACAACCAGAGCCTCGCCAACAGCCTCTACCTCCTCATCGCGCGGGAGTTCGCCACGCCCGAGGAACGGATTCCAAATATCCGCAAGCGCATGGAAGGCATTCCGGGCGTCATTGCGCAGGCGAAAGCGAATCTGAAACACTCGCCGAAGATTTACACCGAGACGGCGATCGAGCAGATGCAGGGCGCGATTTCGTTTGTGCGCGAAGGCTTGAACCCGGTGCTCGATCGCGCGCCGCAGATGAAAAAAGACCTTGCGCCGTTGCAGGAAAAAACCGCGGTCGCGCTGGAGGAATACAAGAAGTGGCTCGAGCAGAATCTGCTGCCGCGTTCCGACGGAGATTTCCGTCTCGGGGCTGACAAGTTCCGCAAGAAACTCCGCTTCTCGCTCGCCTCGGATTTGTCGATGGAAGAGATCATGAAGCGCGCCCGGGCGGATCTCCAGGCGACGCAGGCGGCAATCTATGAGACGGGACTCCCGCTTTACAAGAGCTGCTTCCCCGAAGCGGACGCAGCGATGCTCAAGGACAAAAAGAAAGTTACGACCGGCGTCCTCGATAAACTCGCGGAGCAGCATCCGAACGATGACACGATCGTGGGATACGCGCAGAAGACGCTGCGGCAGACAACCGATTTCACGAAAGAGAAGGACTTGATCACGGTTTTCGATCAGCCGCTGCAAGTGATCGTGATGCCGGAGTTCAAGCGTGGCCAGGGGATCGCCTACTGCGATTCACCCGGGCCGCTGGAGAAAAACGGCGAGACATTTTACGCGATCGAGCCGACCCCGGCGAGCTGGTCGAAGGAACGGGCGGAATCGTTTTACCGCGAATACAACAATTATATGGTGCAAGACCTCACTATTCACGAAGCGATGCCGGGGCATTTCCTTCAGCTTGCGCATGCGAACCGGTTCCGCGCTCCGACTTTGGTGCGCGCGATTTTCCAGAGCGGCACGTTCATCGAAGGCTGGGCGGTCTACAGCGAGCAGTTCATGGCGGAAGCAGGCTATGGCGGACCGGAGGTGAAGATGCAGCAGCTGAAGATGCGGCTGCGCGTGATCTGCAATGCCATTCTCGATCAAGGCATTCACACCGCGAAGATGAGCGAGCAGGAAGCGCTCGACCTGATGATGAAGGAAGGCTTCCAGCAGGAAGGCGAGGCGGTGGCGAAATGGAAACGCGCGCGGCTTTCTTCCACCCAGCTCTCGACCTACTTCATTGGCGCGACGGAGCACCTCGAGCTGCGCGATCGCGCAAAGCGGAAGCTGGCCGAGAAGTTCGACCTGAAGAAGTACAACGACGAGGTGCTCTCCTACGGCAGCCCGCCTGCGAAGTACGTGCGCGAGTTGATGGATTTGTAAACTATCAACCGCGCGGCCTCTTCTCTAAACGAGCGGGACGCTCGCTGTGCTTACTTCCGCCGACCGTTCTTAACCACCGTATCGCTCGGCAGCGCCGGGGTGCTGGCCGGAGGAATACGGCGGTGCGTCGCCTGTTCGTAGGCGTAACCGAGCGCGATCAGCCGTGGCTCCGAGAACGCCGGCCCAGTGAACGTGATCGTCTGCGGAAACGGGTTCGCGATCGGCGGATCCCCGGGCCCTGCCGTGATGAATCCACCCGGAACAGTGACGCCCGGGAAGCCAGCCTTCGCCGGCGCCGCTGCGAAGAAGTTACCGACCGAGAGAATCGCATCTGTGTCGTCCGCCGTTCCTTTCATTC
>JACCXA010000002.1 GCA_013697365.1 Chthoniobacterales bacterium | reverse complement strand
TACAGCCGGCCGGCCAGCATAAGATCGTGGGTCGGACCAGCGGCCGCGAACGGTCCCATTCTCGAGTTCGACGTCGGACGAGAGGGGACGCTAAGGGATCGGCGATTGTTCCCCGGTCTCGTCCATTACGTGACCGGCGTGGTTCACTGAAAGAATAAACGGGTGAAGATCGGAAGCGACCTGAAAGAGGTTCTCCCGTGGCCGGCTGTGCGCTCGGCCGGGGCCCGAGAACGCCTGCCAGGATTAATCTCGCGGTGTGGGCCGTTGGTCGCGGTGATTGCGCTTGCCGTTCTGCTTCTTGCTCCGAGAGGAGTTGGCCCGATCGATCTGCGGTGGGACGCAGGGATCTGTTACCTGCTTGGGACGTCGCTGGCCACAGGCCAGGGCTACCGAATCCCGAGCGAGCCAGGATCGCCGGAAGCCCTGCAGTATCCACCTCTCCTGCCTGCCATTGTTGCATTACACCAATGGGCTTTGCAGAGCACAGATCCGGCGATCGTAGCGCCATTACTTCGCAAAAGTTACGCCGCACTTTTCGTAGTCTACGCGTGCTCGATTTTCGTCCTGACGAGACGATATCTCTCGTCGCTCCTGGCCGTCGCGGCTACAGCCGTCTGCCTGTTCCAGTTTTGGGGCATCCTCATGCCCGAGTTGGTGATCACGGAACTTCCGTTCGCGGTCGCCTGCCTCGCGTTCGTAATTTTCGGTCGAACTGCACGCACGGATTCGCCGCTTTCCTGGCCGCGCGAGTTGCTCGCATTCATCATCGCCGCCGCTGCTTTCCTTCTCCGCACCGCCGGCGCCGCGCTCTTTATTGCCTGGATACTCGAGGCGCTCATCTGGCGGCGCTGGCGGCTGGCGTTTGGGCGCTGCGCGATGGCGCTAGTGCCGATCGTGTGCTGGCAGGGATACGTCGAGCGAGTGCGCCTGAGCGACGAATATCGTCATCCCGCCTATGCCTACCAGCGGGCGCCTTACCTGTTCTATAATGTCAGTTATGCAGAGAACGCCGCTTTCGTTGATCCATTTCGTCCAGAGTTAGGAAAGTTGGACGCTGGGACCATGGTCTTGAGGCTGGCGACGAACCTGGCCAGCATGCCACTGGCCCTGGGAGAGACGGTAAGCACTAAGCTTCTTTACTGGAATGAAACGTTGCAACGCCTGGAGGAAGCCTTGCGCAAGCAGCCTGCTGGCAGCGGCAGCAAGCTTTCATTTATTCCACGCAGCATCGTGGTCGCGGCCATCCTGGGGATTGGGATCCTCGTTGCCTTGGGGCTGATGATCCTCGCCCGGCGGGGCGAGTGGCTGCTTGTTCTGACCGTTCTGGCTTCCTGCGCCCTGATGTGCACGACCCCATGGCCCGGTGAATTTCCGCGTTACCTCGCACCAATTGCTTCCATCCTGGTCCTCGGCGCGTTCCTCGCTCTTCTCGGAATTCGCGCCGCGCTGCGAGCGGAAGATATGATCGGTGCCGCTCTGCGCGCGCGCGGCCTGCGATGGGTTGCCATTCTGGGACGCTTCACAGTCGCAGCGCTACTGGTGCTCTCCTTTGCAATCCAGGTGCGCACGGCGCGTCGAATCTTCGTCGCGCGTCTGACCGATCCTCTCGCCCTGCCCCTCGGCCGGGAGGGAGGCCCGGGCGCGAACCTGTTCTTTCATGACGAGTCCTGGAGGAATTTGGAGGAGGCTGCCGCCTGGATAAAAGAGCGTGCCGACGCCAAGGCGATCGTGGCCACCACCACACCGCATTACTGTTATCTACGCACCGGTCTCCGTGCTGTCCTGCCCCCAATGGATTCGGACGTGGTGCGCGCGCGCGGGCTGCTCGCGGCCGTGCCGGTCTCCTACCTCATCGTGGATGAGCTGGATTACTTCGATGTTTCGCGGCGCTACGCGCTGCCCGCGGTGGAGAGTGACCCCGAAGGCTGGCGTCTCGTGCAGAGCTTTGGAGAGACACATATCTATGAGCGGTTCGCGGCCCAGCATTGACGTGAAGCAGGCCGCGACCCGGCCGCCTCTGCCGTCGGCCGGGGGTTGGACGTACTGGCTCCTGCTCGGCACGTTTCTTCTCGCGGCGCTGGTGCGGGTCGGTCTGGCCCCTCGAAGCAGCCTCTGGTCGGACGAGATTTTCTCACTCGCCATTTCCACCGGCCATAGCCTCGAACATCCGCCGACGTCGGCCAACCCGGCCCTGGGTGATTTCGTCGAACAAGAGCATCCAGTGAATGCGAACGAGCTGCGCCGCTACATGAACCACGACGATCCACCCGCTGGTGTCGCACGCGTGGTGCGGGCCGTCTTTCTTTCCGATACGAGTCCGCCGTTTTACTATCTCCTGCTTTACGCCTGGACTCGGCTGCTCGGCACGAGCGACGTGATTCTGCGTCTCTTTTCGATCCTCTGTTCGCTAGCCTGCCTGCCGTTGCTGGCCGCCGTTGCTCGCCGCATCGGAGGCCAATCGGCCGTGGTGCCGGCGTGTCTGCTTTTCGCCCTCTCTCCACTGGGCGTTTATTTTTCCACGGAAGGGCGCATGTACTCGCTCCTGTGGTTGTGCGTCCTGGGCACGGCCTGGGTTTCGCTGCTCCTCCAACAGGAGAGAAGCGGGTGGCTCCTCCATGCGTCGTGGGTCGGGACCTCGGCTCTGGGATTTTTGACGCACTACTTTTTCCTTTGGCCCTGGCTGGCCATGGTTGCGTTTCTTCTGCTCAGCCCCGGCAACTTTCCGCGCCGACGTCTTCTGGCGTGCATCCTCGTCTGCGGTCTGGCGATCCTGCCCTGGTATCTGTTCGTACCGGACTCCTTCAGTCGCTGGCGGATCACCCAGGGTTGGTTGCACCTGAGGTCAGCGGATTTCGAACGCGGGCGCGCCACGGTCAATCACTTCCTGCATTTTTTCTCGGGCGGGTTTTCTGTGTTTTGGCCCGGGCAAAGATCTACGCCGCTGGCTCTGGCCTGTTTCGCGGCGGCGGGAGTGGCGATGGCGTGGCGACTGCGCTGGCGCATGTTCACCGGCGGTCGCCTTCTCTTGTGGATGTGGTTGATTGCCGCCTGCCTCGCGCCCACCGTGATGGATTTGCTGCAGGGGACATACAGCGCGCACCATTCTCGCTACTCGCTCGCCGCCCTGCCGGCCGCTTATCTCCTGGCGGCGATCGGTTTGGCTTGTCTCGGACGCTGGCTGGGTCCCGCCTTGCTTTTGTTTATTGCACTATCCTGGATTCGTCCGCTCCAGAAGATGTACCAGAAAGATGACCGCAACTGGCAGCCCTTCCGGCGTGCCGCAGAATTCGCCAGCGCACAGGCCAACTCCTCGGATTTGATCCTTGTGCATTCCATTCCTTCCGGGGTCCTCGGCCTGGCGCGCTACGCTAACCCAGACGGTCCTCCCTTTGCTTCGTGGGTCCAACAACTCGGAACGCGCCGCGCGCCGGAATCGGTGCACTCGCTGGCCGCCGGCAGGTCGAGAGTGTTCCTGGTCAAGATCCATGACGTCGGAGCGCCTGCTCCGGAAGAGGATTGGCTGCGCGCGAACGCCGTGGTCTTTCAGGAGGTCGATTTGGACCCGGGCCGGCTCGTCGGGTTTCAACCAAAGGATTCGCCCACGTTTGATTGGTTGCCCAACTCCGAGGCCGCGATGACTCCGAACGCACCCTGACGAATCCAGCCTCACAAATGGAAGCGAAAAGCGGAAACGGTCGGACTCTGCTGGGTGCCGCGGGCGCGCGCCTGAGGCGTCGATGGGATGTGGCGGTCGTAATCGTGATCGCGCTTCTCCTGTTTGCCCCGCGCTTTTCGGGGCCGATCGACCTCCGTTACGATGCGGGCGTTTACTACCTGCTCGGCACGTCGCTCGCGAAGGGTGAGGGATATCGAATCCCGAGCGAGCCCGGTTCGCCCCAGGCGCTGCAGTATCCGCCCCTCCTTCCTGCCTTCGTCGCTCTGCACCAGGTGGTTTTGCGGACGACGGATCCCGCGATCGTGGCGCCGTGGTTGCGGACGTCGTATATCGCGATGTTCGCCTTCTTCGCTGTCGCCATCCTGACTTTGGCCAGGAAGTTCCTGCGTCCGGCCGCGGCCGTCGCGGCCACGGCGCTCAGCCTTTTGCATGTCATGACGTTTTTCATGTCGGACCTGCTTTTTGCGGAGCTTCCATTTGCTCTCGCCGCGGTCGGGTTCGCGCTGGTCGCGAATAAGGAACCGCTCAAGTCACGGCTTTGGCCGCGAGAGCTAGCTGCCTACGCGCTCGCCGCCGCTTCTTTCCTCCTGCGTACCGCCGGCCTCGCACTCTTCGTCGCGTGGGTTTTCGACGCGCTCATCCGGCGCCGCTGGCGGTTGGCGCTCGTGCGTGCGGCCATGGCCTTCGTCGTGGTCGCACTCTGGCAGGGATACGTCGAGCGCGTACGCACGAGCAACGAATACCTGCACCCCGCTTATGAATATCAGCGGGCGCCTTATCAGTTCTACAATGTGAGCTACGCCGAAAACGTCGCCCTGACCGATCCTTTTCGACCTGAGCTGGGGCGGGCCAGCATCAAAAAATTGGTCGGACGATTGGCGACTAATCTCTGCAGCATGCCGGCGGCTGTGGGAGAGGCGCTCAGCACGAAGGATGGCTACTGGCGCGAGGCCTTGCGACGCTTCGAGGAAACCTTCCGCCGACTACCTCCCGGCGGGTCTGATTTCATTCCCATTATTCCGGAGAACATCGTCCTGGTGCCGATTTACGCGTTCGGAATGCTCGTCGTGGCCGGATTGATCGCGTTTGTCCGCCGCGGCAACTGGCTGATTCCGATCATCGTTCTCGGGTCCCTTGGCCTGATCTGCACCACGCCCTGGCCTGGGCAATTCTCTCGTTACCTCACGTCGGTGGCGCCCTTTTTGACCATTAGCGGCATGCTGGGGTGGTCTCGGTGCAGCTCCGTTTTGCGCGCGCAGGATCTGATCGGCGCCGCGCTTCGTGCCCGGCAACTGGGATGGTTCGCTCGTCTGCTGCAATGGGGACTCGCTGGACTTCTCGCTCTCACCTTCGCCATCCAGGTCCGCACCGTCTTTCGCGTCTTTCGCGTGCGGCAGAATGACCCGCCCGCCTTTGCCTCCGCCCTGGAGGGTCGCGAGGGCCGGCACTTTTTCTATCATGACGCTCCCTGGCGCGACTGGGAGGAAGCCGTCGCCTGGCTTGGGGCGAACACCTCGCCGGACGCCATCATCTCTACCACTTCGCCGCACTTTTTATATCTGAGGACCGGTCGCCGCGCTATCCTGCCGCCCATGGAATCGAACGCCGCCACTGCCCGCCGCCTCCTGGAAGCCGTCCCGGTTTCGCATGTCGTGGTGGATGAGATGGGCTTTCTGGATGTCTCGCGCCGCTACGCGCTACCGGCGGTGCAGGACGATCCTGCCACCTGGCAGGTGGTGCATTCAGTCAAGGGCGTGCGCATTTACGAGCGGACTCCCATCTCGCGCTAGTGTCATCCACTTAGCCTAGACAGTGGAGATAGAGGGTTCGGGTGGATGCCAATACCCTGCGCTAGGTCCCTCGGCGCGCTTCGCCGGCCTCGGGAGGACAACGCGTGTCCAACGACAGGGGTCGGCCTTCGGCTCCTTGCGCGCCCTTCACCGCCGCTCGACCGGTCCGACGATCGAATAGGCAACTATCGCGACTCCCGCTCGATCTTGTGAGGACTTCCCGCTGCTCTGGGGAGGCTGCGACCCTGAGAATCTTCGCTGAGGACGAAGGCCAGGTACGGCACGAAGACCAGCCAAAGCCTCCACTCCATGGCGTACCCAAAGATACAGACCAAGAGAAACACTGCCCCCATCCAAATGGCGGGCCGGCGATGCCTCGTCAGCGCAGCATCCCAAAAAAGCCGGGCCGCGACGGCGCCGACGAAAAACCATTGGGGCAAGTCTGCGATGAAAGTTTGCTTGCTGCTGAAAAAATGTCGGAAGTACCAAACGTTGTTCCAAATCAAAACCTTGAGGGTTGCTGGTCCGGTTGTTCCCGGCCATCGGGTCGGACCCACTTCCGCAATCAGCATGGCGCGCCTCAAAGCTATGATGACAATCAGCCCTCCGACGCCGAGGACGAAGCCGGCAAACATTCGCGCGACCCTTCCCGTCTGCCGCCAGTGAACGACACCTTCCAGAAAGACCAGGAAGGACAGGACCAATGCAATTTCCCGATTAAAGGTCTCGACGATCACGGCGGCGATGATCACCCAGGGCGGTCGGCGTGCGAGCAATGCCCACGCGATAACGGTGAAGACGCACAGGTCAATGGCGTCCCAGAGATAAAGCCAGTCGGGCTTCATCAAGACGGCGTTGAAGGCAAACGCCACGAGCATCGCCCCCACGGTGCGATTCCCTGAGCGACTGGTCGTCCAGGCG
>JACCXA010000304.1 GCA_013697365.1 Chthoniobacterales bacterium | reverse complement strand
GTTTCGCTTCAACGTTTAGGGCGGTCTGTGACCTCCGAAACGCGATGCTGCGCGGGCGAACGGCGGTCATAGACCGCCGCTACAGAAGAAATACAGGTCGCGGCGTTACTCGGCGAAATATAAAATCCGCCCACACTGTTCGCAGCTCACGATCTCGCGGCCGCTCTTCACCCGATGCACGGTTTGGGCCGTGATTTTCATGTGACAGCCGGTGCAGATTTCGTGATTGAGCGGGACGACTGCCGCGTCGCCTTTACTCGCAAACAATCGTTCGAAGCGGTCGATGATATCCTCCTCGATCCGGCCCACAATCTCTGCCCGATCTTTGCTCAATTCTTCCAGCCGAATTTCGAGCACTTTCGCCTTCTCCTCCAGATCTGAAACTTGCCGGGCCACGGACTCGCGCGCCTCGCTCGCTTTTTTTTCTTCTGCGGCCACCGCGACTTTCAGCTTGTCGACCTGATCCATCAGTTCAAGCTCCTGGTCTTCGATCACGAGGATTTCCTTCTCGTAACGCTCGATTTCGTTCCCCATCGCGCGGAATTCATCGTTTTTGCGCGTTTCATACTGCTGCGTTTTGAGCCGATTGATGCTTTCCGTGCGCGTGCCCGCGTCGAGCTCCAGTTTTTTCCGGTGCACTTCCACCTCGCGCGCTCGCAGCTTGGCGGCCTCCAGGTTGGCGGCGCTGCTGACGAGCCGGCCCTCCAGCTGCGCCTGCTGCAAGGGCACTGATTTAATCTCGGCCCGGATCTTCTTAATCTTCTGATCTCGATCCTGAAGAATGAGCAGTTGCTCGAGTTCCGGTTGCACGCGCGAAGATTATGGGCTGCGGCGGATGGCGTCAATTACGCGGCAGGCTGGGCGCCGTTGTGGCGCACTTTTGTCGCCTGCCCACCCATCCGAAGGGTGTTAGCAAGTGGCGCCCACTTCAGTAGGTCTCAACTGGCGAACGTTTGCCGTCTTCGGGACTTCGCTTCGCCGCTTCTTTTGCGCCCAGCACGGCCACCCGCAGGTCCCAGACTTCCTCATCGAGGCGGTGGAAGGCTTCCTCCGAGAACGCGTGCGGGGACGTCATCTGCTCCTTGAAAGAGGAGACATTTCCGAGTGCGCGATCAAGGTCACCCCGCGCTACCCCTGCGAGAGCGTCCCGCGCTTCACCGATTGCGTCCACCCGGTGGCAAATCATGGCCAGATCGTTGCCGGCCGCAATGGCCAGGCGAATCGTCTCTTCGAGCGAGTATTCATTGTAGATCGCGCCCATGTCGAGGTCGTCCGTCATGACAAGCCCGTCGAACTCCAGCTCGCGGCGCAGAACCTCGCTGACGACGCGCGGAGACAAGGAGGCGGGCGTTCTCTCCTGATCAAAACAGGGATACCAGGCGTGACAAATCATCATGCTGTCGAGCTGCGAAGCGAGCTGTCGGAAGACGGCCAACTCTTCGTCCTCCAGTTCGGAGCGCGAACGATCAATCCTGGGCAAATCATGATGCGCATCCACACCCGCCGCGGAGTAGCCAGGGAAATGTTTACCGCAACTCTTGATGCCCTCCTCCCGTAGCGCGGCATTAAAAGCACCGGCCAGCCGAACCACCTCCTCAACATCGCGACCGTAGCAGCGGCTTCGCAGTGAGTTGTCCGCCTCATCGTCGAAGGAGATGTCGAGCACCGGACAGAGGTCGAGGTTAAAACCAAAGAGCCGAAGGAGCCGGCCGGTGATCTGGCCGTGTCGACGCACCAGAGAAATGTCGTTCTTCTCGCGTAGTTGCTGCGCGTTCGGCGGTTCGTTGCCAATCAGGCGCAAACGCGAAACGCGCCCCCCTTCCTGGTCGATCGTGATGATTGGCTCGAAGTCGCTCAGATCGCGCAGGTCGTCGATCAGCTTTCGTAATTGCAGAGCGCTCGTGATGTTTCTCCCGAAAAGGATGTAGCCGCCGGGCTGAACCCTCCGGAAAAGTGCAGCGCTTGCCACATCGAGCTCCAGCCCTGGCACACCAGCAAGGAGAAGCTGACCGAGTTGATCGCGCAGCATGAGGTTCGGGAACTTAGAATTGCGCGACGATCGCGCCAGCAGTTGTTTGCCCGTGAGAGCGGAGACACTAGACTAGGGCACGTGAGAAAGATCGGCGTGTATGGTGGAACCTTTGATCCTATTCATCACGCGCACCTGATCCTCGCGCGCGAGGCGTTGGAGCAGCTTAACCTCGAGCGAGTCATCTTTGTGCCGGCGGCAATTTCGCCGCACAAACTCGAGCAAACGACAACGCCGGCGGGTCTTCGACTCGAAATGTTACGCAGCGCGCTCGAAGCGAACGCATGCTTCATCCTGGACGAGTTGGAGCTTCATCGTCCGCCTCCTTCCTATACGATCGACACGATCGAAGAATTACGGTCGCGCGAAGACCGCCCGGAAATCTTCTACCTTCTTGGTTCGGACAATTTGCCGAGACTGGATACGTGGCATCGCATCGAGGAGTTGAGGCGCCTGGTGCAATTTGTCGTGCTTGATCGCGGCCTGACTGCGCCCGCTAGATGCGCTTATCCAGCGATCAGGCGGCAGATCGACATTTCGTCGACCGAGATCAGAAACAGGGTTGCCACCGGGCGCTCTATTCGTTATCTCGTCCCACCAGGTGTCGAGGAGATCATCCAGCGGCACCAGCTTTACCAGGAGCCCATCAGATAACCTCGGAAGATCTAGCGAAAACCTGCGCCGAGTTTGCGTCGAACAAAAAGGCTGAGGAGATCGTGGTGCTCGATCTGCGGGACATCTCTACGTTTACCGACTTCTTTGTGATCTGCTCGGCCGCTTCGGAGCCGCAACTGAAGGCGATCGCGGGAGAGGTCGAAGCGCAGCTCAAGCGGGAGCACAATGTGCGTCCCGTGGCGGTCGATGGGTTCCCGGCCAGCCAATGGATCGTGCTCGATTACTTGCAGGTCATCGTGCACATCTTCCACGCCGAGAAGCGCGCCTTCTATAGCCTGGAAGATCTCTGGGGAGATGCCCCGCGCCTGGCGTGGGAACCGGTGGCTTGAGAACCGGCCACTGCAGCGAAATTATTCGCTCTCCGGCTTGGGCGACGGTTTCGGTTCGGGCTTGACCGCACTAGCCGCTGGTTTGGCTCCAGGACTCGCGTTCGTCTGCGAGGCCGGCGAACCGTCGGCGGCGGCCGGCGGTTTAATTTCCAGCAACTCGACATCGAAGATCAAGGTCGAGTTCGGCCCGATCTCCTGGCCGGCTCCGCGTTCGCCATAGGCCAGCGCAGCGGGGATGAAAAGCTGATATTTCGAGCCGACCTTCATCATCTGCAAAGCTTCAGTCCATCCCTTGATGACGCGATTGACCGGGAAACTTGCTGGTTCGTTCCGAGCGAGGGAGCTATCAAATTCTTTGCCATTCAGCAGCGTGCCGCGGTAATGCGTGACGACGGTGTCGGTACTTTTCGGCATCGGGCCATTGCCCTCTTTGACCACCTTGTACTGTAAACCGCTTTCCGTGGTCTTGACGCCTTCCTTGCTTTTATTTTCGGCGAGAAATTTCTCACCTTCGGCTCCGTTTTTCGTGGCGGCTTCTTTGTTCATTGTGGTTTGTTTCTCCATCATCGTCTTCGAGTAGGCAGTCATGGTTTCCTTGACCTGCTCCTCGGTCAGCTGGGGCTTGTTGCCGGAGAGCGCATCCTTCAGCCCCGCGCCCAGTGCGTCGAGGTTGATGTCCATGTTTTGTTTCTTAAAGGTGCTTCCGATATCGAGGCCGATGCTATAACTAACTTTGTCCTTATCGTCTTTCAGCTGGTTGTTCTCCTGTGAGAAACCCGGAGAAGCGAGAAGGATTGCCGCCAGAAAAATGCAGGATTGTTTCATGAGAATTTGCGGAGGAAAACCGGCGCCTGAGGGGTTCAAGGGGTCGCGGGAGTGTGCACGCTAATGGAGAAAAACAATGCGTCAAGACGACGCCGGCCTTTCGGGCGGGTCCGCCTTTTTTGCGGTCTCGCGGCTTGTCTGGCAAGCGCGGCAACCTCCTTCGCGGAGGGTGTCAATCTCTCGCGCGCCGAAGCGATGCGCATTGGCCGGAAGATTTGGCAAAACGAATGCGGAGGAACCGTCGCCGGCCTTACCTCCTGGAATGCGGGGGAGAATTTCGCATCACTCGGCATAGGCCATTTTATCTGGTATCCGCGCGGCGTGCGGGGCCCCTTTGACGAGAGTTTCCCGGAGTTGGCTAACTTTGCGGCGGGCCGAAACGTCAAACTGCCCCGCGTGGTGGCGGAGAATCGCGAGACCGGTTGTCCCTGGAAATCGCGCGGGGAATTTATGGCCGTCAGCGATTCGGCCGACGTAAGGGAATTACGCAGCTTTCTGGCAGACACAGTCGATCTGCAAACCGAGTTTCTGGTGCGGCGTTTGCAACAAGCCCTGCCGAAAATGATGGAGCGCGCTCCGGCGGCCGACCGGGCCAACGTGAGACGTCAGTTCGAACGCGTGGCCAGCACGCCGCAGGGATGTTATGCGCTGGTTGATTACGTGAATTTCAAAGGTGAAGGCCTCCTCGAAACGGAACGTTACGGCGGGCGAGGCTGGGGTTTGCTGCAAGTTCTCCAAGGGATGACCGGCAGCGAGGCAGGAGGGGGTGGCGCCCAGGAATTCAGCCGGTCGGCCCGGGCCGTGCTGACACAACGCGTCGAAAATTCTCCGCCCGAACGGAAGGAGTCCCGCTGGCTCGCCGGCTGGTTGCAGCGAGTGAACTCCTACACACATTGAACCACGTGATCCCCCGACTCTTGCGCCTGATCGTCGTCGTCGGCTTGATCGTTTCCGTCGCTCAGGTGGCGCAAGCGCAGCCGCCCCCCCGCCCTGGCTTGATCCGCGCCACACCGCGCCCCGTCAATTCGCGTCAAGTACCACCGCGCCCAGCCGCACCCCGCCCTCCCGGTCCAACGCCAGTTCAGCCGATGCGGAAAGCGTCTGAGTTAATCAGCCGGCAGGCGCCGATCAGCGTTAACAGGGGCGTTTACGACAGCCTCGCGAGCGATCAGTCGCGCGTCGTAGTTTCCCTTACCAAACAGCGCGCCTACCTGCTGGCAGGCGAAGACGTTGCCATCGACACCCCAATCTCTTCCGGCAAGCGGGCCGGCATGACGCCTACGGGCCGGTTCAACGTCATGGAAAAGGACAAGGACCACCGGTCAAACATCTACGGCGATTTCAAGGACCGCGCCGGACGAACTGTCCGGAGCGGCGTTAGTGTCCGGATCGATTCCGCTCCGAGCGGCACTCATTTCGTTGGGGCGCCCATGCTCTGGTTCATGCGCCTGACTGGTGACGGAGTGGGCATGCACATCGGTATTCTCCCGGGCTACCCAGCATCGCATGGATGCATTCGTATGCCGCCCCAGTCTGCCGAGATGTTTTTCAACCGGGTCAAAACCGGTACCCCGGTGGAAGTGATGCCGTAGCTTCCGCGCGGTGGTGGTGGCTAGGAAGCGACCAAGCGGAGCCGCAGTGTTTCCAGTGCGGTCTGCGTGGCGAGGCGCTTGAAGGTCTCGCGATCGGTTTGGAAGCGACGCCGCAGCACTTCCGTCTCGCGATCAGCAGAGGCGAGCGCAATGTAGACCGTGCCCGCCGGTTTTTCCGCGGACCCTCCGCCGGGACCGGCAACGCCTGTCGTGGCGAGCGCGTGGACCGCTCCGGAATGTTTTCGCGCTCCTTCCGCCATAGCTCGGACAAC
>JACCXA010000303.1 GCA_013697365.1 Chthoniobacterales bacterium | reverse complement strand
GGCCAGCGGGGCACAGCACTAAACACGGCTGACAGCCTGCGCTCCCCAAGCGGGCAAGATCATCAGTCTCGACACCTGGAACCCGGATGAAGGAAGGAGGCGAAGATCGGAAAAACCGGAGTCTACGGGGCTCGAACCCGCAACCTCCGCCGTGACAGGGCGGCGCTCTAACCAATTGAGCTAAGACTCCCAGCGAAAAGCGTCAGCAGGGTAGGTCGGTGCCATAGGTGCTTCAACCGGAAATTCGATAGGCGAAGCGTTGATGATGGCGCCGGATGGTCCGCCGGCGCGTCAGGCCTCAAAGACCCAGCGGCCACCGACCATTGTCTTTTCTACCGGCACCGTGACGAGCGTGGCGGGATCCTCGCGCAAAGGATCGCGACCCAGCACGACGAGATCAGCCAGCTTGCCCGGCTCGATCGAGCCTTTGAGGCGTTCTTCGAAGGAAGCGTAAGCACCGTGCAAGGTGCCGATGCGCAGAGCTTGTTCCGCGGGGATGCGCTGTTCCGCTCCCCACACGTTGCCCTTGAGGTCGGTGCGAGTCACGGCTGACTGCAGCATCATCATCGGCTCGAACGGTCCGGGCGGATAGTCGGAACCCGGCGCAACGCGGACCCCCGCGTCGAGAAAACTGCGGTAGGCGAACATCCGATGCAATCTTTCCGCGCCGTACTCGCGCATCTTCTCGCCGTGATAATAAACGTAAGATGCGAAGGGCGTCGGGATCGCACCCAGCGCGCGGATGCGCTGCACGAGTGCGTCATTGATTACGGTGCAATGCTCCAGGCGAAAGCGCGGATCGCGACGCGGGCGTTCGCGTTGCAAGCGCTCGAAGAGGCGCAGGACGAGATCGATCGCGACGTCCCCATTCGCGTGAATGCCGATCTGCCAGTCCGCCTCGTGGGCTTTACGGCCCTGCTCATACATTTCTTCCTCGCTCATGACCTGGAGGCCGAAATCATCCGGCCGTCCGACATACGGCTCGGAGAGGCGGGCCGTGCGCTCGGAGATTGACCCATCGCACGTCATCTTCATCGCGCCGATGCGCACCCATTCATCACCAAACCCGGTGCGCACGCCAGCCGCGATGAGGCGATCGATTTCCCGGTGGCCGATGAGGCAGTAAACGCGCACGGAGAGATCACCGGCCGCGCGGGCATCCTGATAGGCGCGGAGATCTTCATGAGATCCGTAAGCGTCGTGCACGGATGTGACACCGGCCCGCGCGAGCATCTGCGCCATGAGCTTTACCCCCTCCCGGTAATCGGCGCGGCTGTAGTTTTCAGGAATGATTTTGTCGAATGCGTCCGTCGCTCGTTCGCTGATCCGGCCGTTGTGTTTTCCAGTCTCGGGATCGCGATCAAATCTACCGCCGGCCGGATCGGGCGTTTCCTCAGCCACCTCGGCCATCCGCAAGGCAAGAGAATTTGTATAGGCGGTGTGCCCCCCGCGATGTGAGATGTAAACCGGATGGGCCGGCGCGGCCTCGTCGAGATCTGCACGCGATAGCGGGCGGGCTTCGCTCGTTTTGGTATCGTCGTATTTGAATCCCAGCACCCACTCGCCAGGAGGAGTCTTAGAGGCGCGTTCGCGGATCGCAGCCTGAATCGCCGTGATGGAACGCAGATCGCAATCGAGCTGCCGCAAGTGCAGGCGACCGGCGACCGCGGGATGCGAGTGCGCATCGATGAACCCCGGGACCACCGTCCGGCCTGCGAGATCGATCTTCCTGGTGCGCACGGTCGCGAGACCGCGCACCCTTTCGTTGCTGCCGACCGCAAGGAAACGTCCGTCGGCAATCGCGACCGCCTGCGCGCGCGGGCGGCGTTCGTCGACTGTCAGGACGTTTGCGTTATAGAGAAGGATCTCGGGCTCGGTCCGATCCAGCGGGAGAATGGGCGCGACAGCAAAAGCGCCCAAGCCGGCAAGAAAATCACGGCGAGACTGCATAATCGTGTTCCGTCCCGACCTTGGCAGGTCGGCAGGGTAGCGCAAGCTCCCGCCGCCCGCGGTCCGTTGCGGAGCGAAACCGGCAAACGTATCTTGTTCGGACGCGCACCATGAAAGACGAAGCGGGCAACGACATGGAGAAATTCGGCGGAGTTCCCGGAAGGGGAGGACTCAGCGTTCTCCAGGCCTTTGACCGTATCGTGGCAATGATCCCGCCACGTGATCCGATGCGAGGCGACTTGCTGGCCCTGCGCTCCGGCATTTCCGACCAGGAGGAGATGATCGGCGACGCGCGTCAGATGATTGAGAAGCTCGAAGAAGTGATCAAGAAGGTCACTTCGCCCGCCAACCGGATTGGCACCTTTCTCGGGAGTCCATCACGCGACACGGCGCATATCGTGGTGGGCGGCTCGGATTATTACTGCAACGTCGATCCGCGAATCAAGCTGCGCGAACTGAAGAAGGGCACCCGGGTTTTGGTGAACGAGGCTTACGTGATCGTGGGCGATCTCGGGTTCGAAACGGCCGGTCCGGTTACGAAAATCACAGAAGTGCTCGGCGCCGATCGGCTCCGGGTCGGAGGCGAACATGGGATGCAATCGACGATCCTCCAGCGGTCTGCGGATCTCGCGAAAACTGCATTGAAATCGGGTGACGACGTGCGCGTCGATTCGAGCTACCGGATGGCTCTGGAGGCCTTGCCGCATCCGGAGTCGCGTGAGCATTATCTTGATGAGGTGCCGGAATTGCCCTGGGAAAAAGTGGGCGGGCAGGACGAAGCGTTGCAGGCGATCAAGGATGCGATCGAGCTGCCGCTGATTCACGGTGAGCTTTTCGCGAAATTTCAGCACGCCACGCCGAAAGGCTTCCTGCTTTATGGACCGCCTGGGTGCGGGAAAACGCTGATCGGCAAGGCCACCGCCTACAACCTCACAAAACAGCTGCGAGAGAAATCCGGAGTCGAGATGAAGGAATACTTCATGCACGTGAAAGGCCCGGAAATCCTGAACATGTGGATCGGAGAATCGGAGCGGATTGTGCGCGACATCTTTGCCACCGCGCGCGAGAAGCGGCGCGAAGGTTACCTGCCATTTCTCTTCATCGATGAGGCGGAGAGCATCCTCGGGACGCGGCGCGCCTCGCGGCATTCGAATATCCTTTCCACACTCGTGCCGATGTTCTGCTCCGAGATGGACGGTATTGAGTCGCTTGATGATGTGGTCATTATTCTTGCTTCGAATCGCGCGGACCTGATCGACCCGGCGATCCTTCGGCCCGGCCGGATTGATCGGAAAATCAAGGTGCATCGCCCGAATCGCGACGGCGCTCGCGAGATTTACCGGATCTATCTGACGGATGATCTGCCGTATGACATCGCGGTGACGAAGGGTGCGGAAGCTGTCGGCTTCGCGATTGAGCAATTGATCGATCGGCTGCTCGACGTCCAATTCGCCCGGCGGGAGGAAAACAAATTCCTCGAGATCACCCTACGGAGCGGTCGCAAAGAGATCGTCTATCGAAGCGATCTGTTGAGCGGGGCGATCATAGCTTCCGTGGTCGAGCGAGCGAAAGGCATGGCGATCAAGCGCGCGATCGCCGCGCAAGGTGCCGTTGGCACTGAGGTGGATGCGCGCATGTCTGACGGCATCAGCGAGAGCGACTTCCAGGTTGCGTTCAACGCTGAATTCTCGGAGAACGACATCTTCCCGCCCACCGACGTGGCGGAAGACTGGTTCAAGT
>JACCXA010000288.1 GCA_013697365.1 Chthoniobacterales bacterium | reverse complement strand
ACTTGAAGCCGCTGGACGATTGGTATCAGCGTTTTGATGACGTCGAGAATTTGTCCCTCGATCTGCAAGATCTTGTTGCTTGCGAGCAGGCGGTCGAAGGCAGACGCCAGGTTTTTAACCTCGCGGCGGACATGGGGGGAATGGGCTTTATCGAGAACAACAAAGCGCTCTGCATGATCACCGTGCTCATCAATACCCACCTGCTCATGGCGGCTCGCGACGCCGGGGTGCAAAAATTTTTCTTCGCCAGCAGCGCTTGTGTTTATGCCGCAGACAAGCAGACCGATCCGAACGTGACCGCATTGAAAGAAGCAGACGCTTACCCGGCGATGCCGGAAGATGGCTACGGGTGGGAGAAACTGTTCAGTGAACGGATGTGCCGGCATTTCACGGAAGACTTCGGACTCACGACGTCTGTCGCCCGCTACCATAATGTCTACGGTCCGCACGGCACTTACGAAGGCGGGCGCGAGAAAGCTCCGGCTGCGATTTGCCGCAAAGTCATCGACGCGCAGCTCAACGGACACGAAGAGATCGAGATCTGGGGCGACGGCCATCAAACGCGCAGCTTCATGTATATCGACGATTGCCTCCAGGGGACGCTGACGATGCTGGAGCGCGCTATCCCCGGTCCGTTGAATGTCGGGAGCAGCGAGCTGGTTTCGATCAATCAGCTCGTTGATCTGGTTGAGGAAATCGCGGGCGTGAAGCTAAGGCGAACTTACAACCTGAAGGCGCCGAAGGGTGTCAACGGCCGGAACAGCGACAACTCGGAGATCCACCGGATCATGAATTGGGAGCCCTCCGTAAGTCTCCGGGATGGCCTGACGAAGACCTACCGCTGGATCTACGATCAAATGACGGCTCGTGTCCCTGCCTAAGCATCCCGTCCTTTCGGATTCTTCGACCGAGCCCGATTCCGGGAGCACGCAGCAGATTCTCGGACTCCGCTTCTTCGATGGAAGCGCTCGGGAAGCCGTCCACGCGATGATCAAAACGGGAGGGTACCTGGTCGCCCCGGCCGCTCCGGCGCTCGTCAATCTCTGCTACGACGCCGGCTACCGGCGCGCTCTCCTCGAGGCCGACGCAACGTTAGCTGACAGCGGGCTAATGGTCCTGCTCTGGAAATTGTTTCAGGGGCGAGACATCAATCGCATCTCCGGCCTCGCTTATCTCCAGCAGCTCTTGCAGTGCTCCGATCTGAGAGAGGCGGGCGCCCTCTTCCTGGTTTTGCCTAACGAGTCGTCCAGGCAGAAGAGCGCCGCCTGGCTCGAAGCAAACGGCTTCCAAGTCCCGAAGGAAAATTTCTACTTTGCGCCCCGATACAAGGCGGAGATCGGGGACCAACCGCTTTTGAGCCTGATGGGCCGGCGCAAACCGAGGCACGTGATCATCGGGTTAGGCGGCGGAAACCAGGAGAGATTGGGCCTCTATCTCCGCAACCAGCTTCCTTATCGCCCCGCGATCCACTGCATTGGTGCTGCCCTTGGCTTTATCACCGGCGACCAGCATCCCATCCCTGACTGGGCGGACCGACTCTATCTCGGCTGGCTCCTTCGGCTCCTGCGTGCGCCCCGCCTCTATCTGCGGCGCTTCTGGGTGGCGCATGAATTGCCAGGGTTGATCGCAAGATACGGCCGGCGGCTTCCGCCGCTCCGGGAAGCGGATGGGAAATTGGAAAGTCGAAAGGCGAAATAGAAGCCTGAAGTCAGAAGCCAGAAGTCAGAAGTCAGACGGGCTTGCGACTCCGCCGATTGAACAACGCCAGTTTCCAACTGGCTCTTCGCACCACGACGCGGACGCAGCGATGCCGCGAGCGCTGCCGTGCCCTTTGCCCTCTGTGCCCGTTCGAGCTGGCAACTTGAAGTGCCCTACCTCGTTACTCTTAGACGCGTTCGTCGCGAACGATCTCGCCGACGACTTCCGCAGGGTTACCGCGGATGAGCACGTTGACGGGCACATCCGTCATCACAACGGCACCCGCGCTGACTACGGCACCCGCACCGACCTCCACTCCGGGGCCAATGAAAGCCGAAGCCGCGACCCAGGCCCCATCGTCGATGGCGATCGGCCGTGTGATCAGCTTGAAATCCTCCCGCCGATAGTCGTGGGACCCGGTGCACAGGTAAGCCCGCTGGCTGATGCAAACATTCGATCCGATTGTCACCTGCGCCAGGCTCAGAATTCCGACATCTTCACCGATCCAGACGTAATCTCCGACCGTCAGCCGCCACGGAAACGAGATGTTCACGTTAGCGCGAATGGTCACACCAATCCCGACACTGGCGCCGAATAACTTCAGTATCTTGACCCGTAACGCTGAGGGCCATGGCAGCGGCGTTTGAAAAAACATGCAGCGCGTCAGCACCCAAAGAGCTTCTTTCCATCGCGGCGCCCCGCGGTCGAAATCGGAGTTATCGTAGCTCTGTAGATTCAATGTCGTCCAGTTTAGTCATAGAAGATGGACACGGGAAGTGTTCCGTGGGGAGGCGGCTTTTTCGTTGAGCGAAAAAGTTGAGTGTGAAGGTCCGCAGGTCTGAATGTGCGAAGGTACGACCTAATGAGCTTTGCCGAACGGTTTGAAGATCTGCGGATTTGGCAGGATGCACGCACACAAGTCTCGGCGATATATCGCTCGCTAGTGCACGGCACCGCTGGTTACAACGACCTCGGCTTTCGCACTCAGATCCAACGCGCGTCGATCTCCGTCATGAACAACATTGCGGAGGGTTTCGAGCGTAAGACTCCGAGGGATTTTGCGCACTTCTTAGACGTCGCGAAAGGCTCATGCGGAGAAGTCCGCAGCATGCTCTATGTTGCCGAAGATTTGAAGTATCTAACATGCGAAGAAGCGGTCGTTCTACGGGAGAACGCCGAGATGCTGTCACGAGGGATTGCAGCTTTCACGAGTCATCTGCGGTCTTAGCCGTTTCACTTTCGTCCCTTCGAACTTTCCCACCCGCCCTTCGTGCAGCACGAATTAATCATCGAAGCCGGGCGCGCGGAGAGCCAATACTGGCGCGATCTCTGGCGCTATCGGGAGCTGTTCTATTTCCTCGCCTGGCGAGACATCCTCGTTCGCTACAAGCAGACCGCGATTGGCGTTGTCTGGGCGCTGCTCCGACCGTTCCTGACCATGCTCGTTTTTACGGTCGTCTTCGGCCGGATCGCGAAAATGCCGTCGAACGGCATTCCCTACCCGATCCTCGTCTTCGCTGCCATGTTGCCCTGGCAGTTTTTCTCCAC
>JACCXA010000276.1 GCA_013697365.1 Chthoniobacterales bacterium | reverse complement strand
GACTAGAGCTTACCGTGGCGAGAGGTACCGTCGCCGTTCTACGCGAATCACCCTTCGGGCGCATGCGGCGTCTTGAGATAGTGAGCCCGTCACCGTGAGCAGCGGCAAAACCTGCGGCTACGTGTTTTCAACGACGAGCACCGCCGTCTTCCCGATCAGCGCGATAGAAAATTCGTCTTGAACGAGACAGGTCTTCCCATCCGCCATGCTAATCTCAAACGAGAGGCCTCTTTTATTGCCCAGCTCGACGGATTCTCGCTACGGGCGTTGGAAACTTAGACAGCCGCGTTGCCTTCAGTATCAGCTTTCGATGGAAGTCATGCAGCTTCCATCTTCCTGCTCGCCGCCGGTCCCGCGCATGCATGGGACAAGGACCTCAAACCGCTCCATTTCAAGATGCCGATGCAGGTGCATGCAGACGTCAGTGCGAGTGGATGCGAGAACGCCCGGACCCACGATCACCATTTCTGGCGAGCTGAGTCTCGGTGGATTTACGGCGGATCTGATTTTCAAGAATAATGTGAAGGGAACGCATACCGCGGTGGAAGTCGGGAGACAGACCGCCATCCTCTTGCAATGGGGCACGGCGATCGAGCTTCCCAAACAGCCGGTTCTGGGCGGAGTGGGCGGGACCCACACATCTGGTTGGAGTTTCTGGATGACCAGAACAATGCAATTTCGGCCCAACTTTATCTCGGCCGCTGCGTGCAGGGATTTCAGGTCGACCCGGCGTTTCTCATCGATGTCCTCACGAACACCCATATCCACGGTGAGGGATGCTCAAATAGGGGTGGCCCGTTTATAACGCTCGACAACACGCTCACGCTCCTCTCCGGCATAAGAGCAAAGCTCACCTTCTCGAACAAATATCAGGATGACGGCAATGGCCTGCCAAGGGTGACGAAGTCATCTACAGTCGACTTGGTACTCAAGGGGACAGGATTGACTCTGCCTAAACAGCCCGTCAACGGCGGGGTCGGCGGCAATCCACTATCTACATCAAGTTCTACCAGACGGACGGCTCGGCGATCACGGACGAGATCCTCCTGGGCCGTTGCAGCAAATTGTAAGCTTCGGCTCACAAATAATTAGGTCGGCGGGGTCGGGTTTCCTGGCCCCGCCTTTTTTGTGGAGATCGTGGCCGTGGTCGACAGAGCGGCAGGTTTGCTCAGTGGAAATCATGCGAGTCACTGCCTGCAAGCTGCTCGTGTTGGAGCGGCGTAATCTGCCTGGCTTTTATCAGCACCACGCCATCGGAATTCTGCACCTCTCCCTCAATGAGAAGAAAAGGCTCTTCCGTGATCAGGAGTCGCAGCTTTTCGAAGAGATCGGGCGTCACAATCGCGTTCGAGACCCCGGTTTCATCTTCGAGGCTGATAAAGACAAACCCTTTCGCCGTCCCGGGCCGCTGGCGGCAGATGACATTGCCTGCGATTTGCACCGTTGCCCCGTGCCGCGCCTGCGTTAGGTCCGTCGCACGCCAGGCATTTGGCAATTGTTCGCGCAATAACTTCATCGGGTGCGGACCGGTCGTCAGGTTCATCCCTTCGTAATCCGCCTGCACCCGCTCCGCGATTGTCATGGTCGCGAGCGGTGAATCGCGCGAGACGGAAGACAGCCCGTCTTCCTTCACCGCAAACAATCCTTCCTCCGGCGTTTCTTCCACGCGCCACATGGCCGCGCGGCGATGCTGCGCCAGTTCATTGAGCGCGCCCAGCTCGGCCAGCGTCCGCTGTTCTTCTTTCGTAAGTGGGAGGCGACGCTTGAAATCATCCACCGAACGAAACGGCATCGCCTCTCGCTGGCGCACCAGCTCCTCCGCATGCTCCTGCCGCAGCCCATTCACGACGCAAAACCCAAGCCGGATCGTATCATCCGACACCACCAGACAGCGCCATTCCGATTGTACCACACAAACGGGCTGCACCTTCACCCCATGCCGGGACGCATCTTTCACCAGCGTGGCCGAGGTGTAGAAACCCATCGGCTGATTGTTCAAAAGGCTGGCGTAAAACTCGGCTGCACGATGCACTTTCAGATAGGCGCTGCCGTAAGCCAGAATCGCAAAACTAATCGCGTGCGACTCGGGGAAACCATAGAGCGCAAACGAGGTAATTGACTGCAGGATCCTTTCGATCGCCGCGGGCGCGACATTGTTCTTCTCCATCGCCGTGCGCAGCTTCACGCTCACTTTGTTCATCCGCTCCTGCGAACGATGAAAGCTGAGCGCCCGGCGCAGTTCCTCTGCTTCGTCGCCGGAAAAGTTTGCCATGATCATGGCAATCTTCAGGAGCTGTTCCTGAAACAACGGCACGCCCAGGGTGCGGCCGAGAATCGGCACCAGGCGCTCGTCGAAATAGGTCACCGCCTCTTTCCCCGCGCGTCGCGCCAGATAGGGGTGCACCATGTCGCCCTGGATTGGCCCCGGCCGGATGATCGCCACCTCAATCACGACATCGTAAAAGCACTTTGGTTTCATCCGCGGCAACGTCGCCATCTGTGCGCGGCTCTCGATTTGGAAGACGCCGATCGTGTCCGCCTTCTGCATCATTTCGAAAGTCGCGGGATCATCCTTCGGGATGTGGGCCAGATCAAGTGGGCGGCCGCGTTCCCGGCACAGCTCGAATGTATCCTGCATGACCGACATCATCCCGAGGCCTAACAAGTCCACCTTCACGATTCCGAGGTCCTCGCAATCATCCTTGTCCCATTGCGCCACGACGCGGCCCGGCATCGAAGCATTTTCCAGCGGCACGAACGAGCTTAGTTTCCCCTGGCATATGATCATGCCACCGGAGTGCTGCCCGAGGTGCCGGGGCAACCCATAGATCGCCTCGTAAAGGGAGATGAAGGCCGGCATGCGCGGGTGCGCCTTTGGCAACCCTGCCTGCTCGATCTGCGCGGCGAGGTCGAGGGTATGCGGAAAGTCGCCACTCGCGAAGAGATGCGAAAATCGGTCGAGCACACTCGGCGCGAAATTCAGCGCTTTGCCGATCTCGCGTGCGGCGCTTTTCCCACGGTAGGTAATAACGTTGGCCGTCATCGCGGCGCCGTGTTTGCCGTAGCGGCGGTAGACTTCCTGGATCACGCTTTCACGCCGGTCGCCGCTTGGGAGATCGAGGTCGATATCGGGCCAGCCTTTCCGGCTCTCACTCAGGAACCGTTCGAAGACGAGATGGTTGCTCACCGGATCGACCGGGGTGATCCCGAGGCAAAAGCAGACCGCGCTATTCGCCGCGCTGCCGCGGCCCTGCACCATCACATTGTGCTCGCGACAGAAATTGACGATGTCCCAGACGATCAGGAAATAGCCGGAGAACCCGAGCTTGGTGATGAGCGCCAGTTCATCTTCAATCTGGTGGCGCACTTTCGTGCTGACCGCTTCATAGCGCTGCTGCGCGCCGAACCAGGTGATCGTGCGCAAAAAGGAATTCATGTCATGGCCGTCCGGCACCGGATAGTCCGGAAACTCGTAGCCGATGTTTTCGAGCGAGAATTGAAGGCGATCAGCGAGCCGCTCCGTGTTCGTGATGGCCTCCGGCAAATCCCGAAA
>JACCXA010000273.1 GCA_013697365.1 Chthoniobacterales bacterium | reverse complement strand
TTCTGGTCACGGCACCTGGCACGCGCGTCCTGGATGTCGGCTGCGGCCCCGGCAAGTTCTGTCTCGTCGCTTCGGCAGCCACTGAGGGCCGGTTCATCGGAGTAGAGCAGCGCGGTGAGTTAATCGCGGCGGCAAGACAGGCAGCACATCACCTCTCCCTTTCCCGCGTCGAGTTCGTCCATGCGAATCTGATGGAGATCGCTTTCGGAGATTATGACGCGTTCTACCTCTTCAATCCGTTCGAAGAAAACATGCACGGACACACGATCGACTCCGCGATCCCGCTTTCCGCGGCTTTGTTCAAGAAATACACGAAGCATGTCGCCGCTCAGCTGGACACGCGCCCGATCGGCACCCGCGTCGTGACCTACATGGGATACGCTGACGACATTCCTGCCTCATACGACTGCGAATCGGCGCTCTTCGGTGATGACCTCAAGTTGTGGATCAAAAAGCGCGAGTCCGATCGGGATATCGAGCGCCTCGGGCTGCGGATATCGCGAAGTTACCGCGGCGCAAACGGCTGGGTTTCGCCGCGGCCCTCTGGAGAATGAGGCTGCCTCCCATCTCGGTCGCAGAGTCAGTCAGCGACCGCGCCTGTCACAACGAGAAGCGCGAGCACAACAACCAGGAGCGCCGCGCCGATCAGAGTCACGTAGACAACGAGATCCTGCTGGCGCGCGCGGCGAGCCGCCTCGGCATACGGAATTCGCGTGAATGAAACCATCGTGTAGAGCGGCAAATACATCCCGGGAAGCGCGCCTTCGAGCAGGTGATCGAGCTTCTTCTTCGCCCGAAATGCCGGCGACGCAGTCTTGTCGCGCATCTCGATGAAGTTGTGGACAGCCAGGTTGGCCAATGCGTCCGCGTTCTCCTTTCTTTTCGCAAAATACTGCGCGAAGGCCTGCTCGCGGTCTTCCGGAAACTCGGCCAGGCATTCGTCGAGGACTACGCAATCTTCGAAGGCCGCATTCATTCCCTGGCCATAGAACGGCACCACGGCGTGAGCGGCGTCGCCGACGAGCACGGCCTTGCCAGCGTGATGCCAGGGCGCGCAGCGGATGGTCACGAGTGAGCCCGTCGGATTCTCGCGGAATTCCTCCACCAGATCCGGCATCAATGGGACGGCATCGGGAAATTCCTCGCCAAAGAAATGCCGGACATCGTCGTCTTTCCTGGTTGTCTCGAAACTGCGCGGCCCGGCATGCTCCCAGAAAAGCGTGCAGGTGAAAGAGCCGTCGGGATTCGGCAGCGCAATCATCATAAAACTTTTACGGGGCCAGATGTGGAGCGCGTGCTTTTCCATCCGCCAGGAGCCATCGGCTGCGGGCGGGATGGTAAGCTCTTTGTAACCGTGGGGGAGATAGGTCTGACTGTACTCGAAACGATCGAGTCGTTGCATCGAACGCCGGACGGCGGAGAAAGCACCATCAACGCCGATGATTGCTTCGCCGCGCGCCTCGCGAAGCTGGTTCGTGGCGGTGTCGAGGAAATGCGCGGCCGGCTCATCGAGATCGACGGCCGAGCACTGATGATTGAAGCGCACGCGGACATTGGGATAGCGATGCGCGGCTTCGATCGTGGCCGTGTTCAGCGCGCCTCGACCGATGGAATTGATACACTTGGCGGGGTCGCGGTCGTAAGCGGAGAAGTGCAGGTCGCCGGACCTTTCGTGAATCATACGGCCGCGCATTGGGATCGCGTGTTGCATCACTTCGTCGGCGATGCCGAGCTGCTGGAGCGCGTGAAGGCCGCGGGTGGAAAGAGCCAAGTTGATCGAGCGGCCGCCGACAATATTGCCAGCGTGCGGATCGGGCCTGCGCTCGAAGAGATCGACTTCGTATCCGCGTCGCCCCAGAAAGGCCGCCATCATTCCGCCCGCGAGGCCGCTGCCAATGAGAACGAACTTTTCCACTGATCGAGAATCCACGAATCAGGAATTCGCGAAAGCAGGAAAAGATTTCGACCCATGATGATCTGCGCTGGAAACCTCGCTGAAAATCGGGTCGACTGATCCTGGCTGGCCGCCCGATGGGCCGGCGACAAGGCGTTTCGAATTGCGATCTTCGAAAGCGACCGATGAAACGGCAGGCCGCGTGTTCATGGAAGCCGTCCCAGTCCCGGCTGCATTACCGCCTGCGCGGGTCTCCTTTACGCGTATTGTAGACGTTCCTCGGCGCCGATCGTGTTTGGCCGAAGATACCCGTGGCACCGCGAGTGCTAAGTCATGGACTGGTCACAATGAACTTTGAGCGGCAACCAGACGAAAACCAATGGGT